>JABCSP010000171.1 GCA_018238825.1 Candidatus Thorarchaeota archaeon
ATTACAATCGTGAGTGTGGTTGGGTCCCCAAATGGGGTTTCTAGATTACCTGTGACTGTGATTGAAGTAAGACGATTTCTGATTTGGATGTTGAATACATAATTTGTCGGATTTTGATAATTACCTAACATCACTACGGACAGAGTTACTGATTCTCCGCCAACTGACCAGCTACTTGTATCCAAATCGTATAGAAGGTCTGAAGGAGTTGCTTCACCCGGTGAACCATAACTTGAGCTAAAGCTGAAGCTGGAAACATCTGAAGCACTCAGAAGAGTTCCTGAGTCTAAGTCAGTGATTACAATCGTAAGTGTGGTTAGGTCCCCATAGGGTGTTTCTAGATTACCTGTGACTGTGATTGAAGTAAGACGATTTCTGATTTGGATGTTGAATACATAATTTGTCGGATTATCGTAGTTTCCAGTCATGACAACAGATAGAGTAACGGTTTCTCCACCAACTAACCAAGTACTTGTATCCAAATCGTATAGAAGGTCTGAAGGAGTTGATTCGCCAGGTGTTCCATAACTTGAGCTAAAGCTGAAGCTGGAAACATCTGAAGCACTCAGAGTCGTTCCCGAGTCTAAGTCAGTGATTACAATCGTGAGTGGGGTTAGGTCCCCATATGGAGTTTCTAGATTACCAGAAACTGTGACAGAAGTATAGTGATTTCGTAATGTGAATGTCACATCAACACTTGCCATGTCGTAGAGATTGGCAGAATTTGTAGCATTGAATGTGTAAGTATGATCTCCCTTTGACAAAGCCCCAGTTGCAATCGTAATATTGTAGCGACCATTTGTCCAAGGAACAAAGGTCACAGGTGATCCATCATCAAATGTTATTGTTGCTCCAGAAATCAATGAATTGTCCCATGTATCTTTGTAAACAAGTGTTGCAGTGAAATCAAAACCGGTTGGAGTCGTAGATACCGATTCATATGTCAACTGAGTTGTATGGAAGATATCTAAATCAAAACTGTCAGATGCATCAGAGTAGTAGGGATGCGTCGAATCGATTTCAATTCGCCAGCGCATTCTATCACTCAATTCAGATGTGTTCCGAGCTATGGAATATCTTCCATCGCCTAGGTCCTCGAAATATTCAGTTGTTCCTACTCCAGAAACGGTCCAGTTCATTGATACTGTAGCACCAATCGCAGGGTCAGCATTGTTTACATCAGAGAAATCAACAACAAGATATAGTATGTCACCTACTGTCAAAGATTCTAATCCCGAAGCAGCATCGCTTGGGGATTCAATTGATAACGTTGATGCCCTTCGCACAATGAAGTTCCTCTGATATTCTCCTACTCTATGACTGACTGAACTTCCAGAATCATTGTAATGTGCCAGTACAGTCCAAAGACCAGAAGGAGCAGTTAGGTCCAATGCTTTATCGATATACATGTCTGGAGAAGTTTGAGTTGACGCAGAAGCTATAGTTCTGAAGCTCGATGAAGATTGCCACATTAAATATTCAGTATTTATCCACTGACTAGAACGAATAGTGTTACTAATCCGTAGTTCATCAATAGTACCTTCGAACCACCCATTATCCTCCTTAGGATTCATTTGGTCCATGAAGCCTCCACCAATCACCCAATCATCTGTAAATGTGACATTCGCATAAGGCACGGTACCTAAGGATGAATTCGTGTTATTAGCACCATTAACGAAGACTGTATTTAGGGTAGGAGTAGCTGAATACATTGTACAAGTGAAATAATACCATGTATCTGCAGCCCATGTAGTCCTTAATGACCAGACATATCGTTGACCTGCTGCAGCATTCTCTGTCTTGAAAACCAATGACCCATTAGGGATACTAGAGTGAAGGTAATCACTTCCTGCAATAGCAATGTGCATGTCATCATCTGCACCAATAGCTTTTGTGAGAATTACTTGAGTAGGACCAGGAGTGCTGGTAACAGCGGTATCTAATTTGAACCATCCAGAAAAGGTCACATCGCCTACAGGCTCAAGACCTCTCGCAGAGGTAACATTGATTCTATCATCAGTACCATCAAAGCTTTGACCAGTACCAAAAATTCCAGTTACATCCTCATTCCCAACTTGATCACCGTAATAATCACCTGACGTAGAATCAAGATGATCGGTTGACGTGCCCTCATCAGTTGCATCTTCACCAAGATGCCAAACAGCTGAATAACTTGAGGACCATACATTCTCCGAGTCCGATTGAGGACCAACTACTGGATTTCCATAGTACATGGAGATGATTGTATCAGTTGAACTTGATAGGTTAGCTTTAACCCAGGCAACAAGGTGTGCTTGTGTTGGATTATAGGCTTGATTGAATAATTCAATCTCATGAGCTAGAATGATGCTATTTGATACAAACACAATATCATCGGCATCAGCCTGAACATCATCGTGTAAATCAGTATCTAGAATGTCAATCAGAACTGGGAAATCTGTAAAGTCGCCAGTGACCCATCCATTATGAATTGTGATATCTTTTCTATATCGGAATGACGAGAGAAGGTGCGTGGTTGCCCCAACCGTTGAATCAGAGGAAGAGTACCAAATGGAGCCAGTAGGATCAATAAGATCAAACTCAGCACTTGCACCAGTAATCCATGAGCTGGTTACTCCAAACCGCATTGTGTCACCTGTATCAAAAGTCGTTGTCAATGAAGTATAGGGACCACCTGATGGACCCATCTCAAGGTCATCAATATGATTTGCTGCAGTAAAGGTAAGTGTCCAGACACCATAAGTGTCAACAGCAGAGCTTCGAACTATAACGGCATCATAATCAATGTACCACTCAGCTGGAGTAGTTCTCTCAATACCAAGTGGGTCAGTGACAGATACTGCCTTCCAATCTGTAACAGGATAAGAAACTGAAAAGTTCAGTTCTGCAACCTCAGCAGGAGGAGAAACAAGAACATTAGCTGTCCAGGTAACAGTAGTGGCATTTTCTACAGAATACGAAACTCCTGGGGTTAACAGATTTGACAGAGTGCTACTAGTATCACTATACGCAGATGCATTTACGAAGGTCCCTAAAAATGAAACATCCAGTGCGGACCCAGTTCCAGTATAGGCGGTTCCACCATTAGAGAGGAAACCTAGCTCAGATACACTTGGATCTACAAGTGAAGTATCAGTAGCCAAATTATATGGGCTAGCTAGTGATAGTACAAATAACGTAATCAGGACTAGACTAAGAATACTGCTTCTCCTCATGTGAAACACACCACCGAATCCCCGTACTTTTTCATTTTGCATTAAAATGACTCTATACGCTACGGCATCTCCTAACAATGACCTCTATATATCAATTGATTTTGTTCAAACAGTTTCCTTGATACGTCCAACATGTCTTTTTTTCGAAAATCATAGGGATAAATTAGCAATTGGTTTTCAGACTTTAAGATATGATAGGATTTCGGGGCGAAAAAGCGAAAATCATTCCAATCCAACGAATCATTACATTCACAATTAATTGTTATAGGTGGTTTGAGTAAAAATAACATCAAGAGGATAGTATACTTGAGAGTATACACCAGATGAGGAGACCATTTCAATCATGAAGCACAGATTTGCCATAAGCTTAGTTCTAGTAGTGATATTCATTTCCCCAATGCTAAGTAATAATGGCACATTTTTATCAAATGACAATAATTATTCTGGAATTCCAGAAAGTATGACCAATTATGTGAATAGTGCAGACCCATATTCAGGAACTGGTCCCTCACTACCCGTATCGTTATCAGGCATAGCAACTGATAGATTGGGCGGTAGTCTCCAAATTGATTCCTCAGCCTCAGACATTCATACAATAACATTGGCTGATGGATGGTCAGGCTCGAACTTACAAACGACTATCGATTCATTATCGGTGGATGTTGATGATGTACGAAATGAGGATTTGAATCTCTATCATAATGAGAAGTTCCTCATCCTAGGAGAAGAAGGTTATAATATTGAGAACGTTGCTGTACCTGATTATTGGACCCTCACAAAATCAATCACTGGTAGCGGATCCGAGCATCCTATCCATGGAGCATTTGAGATAAATGATGTTTCAGGGTCAGGGTATTCAGGAACTATGGGTTGGCGATTCGATGCCGATTGGGGTTCGGGAGCGACTGTTAATTCAAATGATCAGATTTACTTGAGTCAACAGGTCTTGGCACCATACAGAGAGATTTACTCAGCAGACATCTCTTTCAACTATTATGTTAGCTCTTCTTCAAACTTAGCTGACCAGGTGTTCCTCTTTACCCGTTTCAATGGGTATGAAACCGAGTTTCATGTGTTAGAGTCTGGGGACACTACAAGTTCTTGGCTCTCAGCAAGTATCAATCTTCCAGCAGCTCAAGTTTCTGCGATAACGGTGCCTAATTCGATTCTATTAGAATTTGGACTGAAGTCTAATGTTGATGGTAGTCAAGCTTCTGCACAAGTAGCTTATGTCTTCGTCGACAATATCAAACTCGATTTGAACGTAAGACCGTTCCCAGAGCAAATTGATCTAAAAGTAAACGGAACCGCAGTTATTGGCACGACTAAAGGAAGTATCTATCCATACTTGCCTGACGATAGCAATAGAGATGCTGAAGATAGCTCATCAAATGGGGTAGACCTTGATGGTTACCCGTGGGGAACTGGGTCACCAGGTATTTTGTATATGGGCACATGGGGTAGTGCATGGAGTGACACTTCTGCGTATCAAAGCGGATTTCAGTTTCCAATTGAAATTCCGCAAGGAGCAGTAATTACGTCTGCATATTTCGAAGCAGAACCAGCGGAAGAAACTAATTTAGCTGCAATGAGAATATATGCAGCCGGTCAAAATTCATCAGGTTTTCCAATAGAAAGTTTCACAACGGGTCTTCCACACATGTGGGATCGATTCAATTGGGTTGACACAAGTATTGATTGGACAGTCACGGATTGGTCAGGACCAGTAAGAATCCGTCATCGATCTCCTGACATAGCTCCTCTAATTCAAGCAATTGTTTCAGATAGTAGTTGGAATAGTGACAATTACGCATGTCTGATGTTGGATTATATGTGGTCAGATTCTTACCAAGGAGAATGGGGAATCAAAGGATCAGCAGGAACCAATAATTATCTGCAAGATGAACTGGCTAGATTGTTTGTAGAATACATGATACCACTTCCCGAAGACACAGTATATTTCATGCAGTATGAAAAGGATATCACCGTCAACCCTGCACTAGTACCAAGCACTCTATCAAACTTTCCAGTATTAATTGATATCACTGATACAGATCTCAAGACAGATGTTCAAGCTGACGGAGATGATATCGTCTTCAAGATAGGTGACCGAGTTCTTGATTTTGAGATAGAACTGTTCGATCAGGGGTATAATTCCACCC
>JABCSP010000172.1 GCA_018238825.1 Candidatus Thorarchaeota archaeon
ATGGAATTCATCCATAGTCATCTTTTCATCTGCCATTTTTTATTCCTCATGAACGATAGTTGTCTACATGGATTCCACAAGATATTTAACGATTGTTATTAATGAATGGGTTCAAAGGTAGTCACATATTGTGACCCCAATTTGTGCCCCTGCTTTATATAGAAAGTAGAGAGCATAAAATTAGAAAGCTGACGTATATTACTTAACGCGTTGGATGAGGTTTGAAATAATGAAACCTATTGATGATAATGAATTTCCTTCAGAAGAAACATCCGATGATGTTGAAGAGGAGGATTTTGATATTGATATTGAAATTAAGAGTCGAAGAAAAAGGAAATCTCTAAAGAGAAAGACCTCCGGTAAAGAATATGGAACATTGGTCAGTTTCATTCTTTGGATGGCTTTTACTATTGTTTGGCTATTCTTCTTTGCTAGTGCAAACGGGCTCGTTGAAAACATTACAGTGATATTTGTAGCACTCTTGGCCATTGGAGCTGTGAATACACTCATCTGGATTCCAGCTCAAGAAGGACGGAAACCAAAAGCCAGTGCAGTAAGTGGAATCGCATGGTTAGCGTTTCTGATAATCTGGATTGTCTTCTATGCTTCTGGATTTGGATTCTATGAGAACATTGGTATCGGACTCGCATCGTTGCTTCTTATTGGAGCATTGAACGTTTTACTCTGGGTTCCCTCTAAAGGAGATTCAGGGGGTGCTCGAATTAGCGGGATCGGTGGAACTGGTTGGTTGTTTTTCCTAGCGCTATGGCTTCCATTCGCTAATGATTTTTCCGACACTGTTTATGCCATAACATTCTACCAGAATGTAGCAATCGTTTTAGCTTCATTCCTATTGATGATGATTATTGTGATCTCTCCTTGGTGGGGGGAAATGCAGATTCAAGTCAATAGAGAGGTTGAAATAGGTCGGAAACCAAAGATAACAGTTGGTCTGTTTTGGGCATGGATTGCAATCCTTGTCATTTGGTTATGGCAATTTGCAAATAGCTATACTGCAAATCAGAATGTTGCCGCAGTTCTTCTATCATTAGCAATATTCTGTGGATTAATTTTAGCCATGTGGCTACCATGGGCTCGCAAGAGAGGAGAAGGACCTGAGAGTTGGTTCTCAATAGGCTTAACCTTTACCTGGGTTATCATTCTCACAATATGGTTCTGGGTTTATGCAGACAGTTTTGATGCATACCAGAACTTTGCAGTGTTCCTCATTTCTCTGCTTCTAATAGCAGGTGTAGCAGCAGGTGCACAATGGAAGAAGTATCGTGATTTTGAAGCTCTGGATTGGAAAGACTAAATCTTTGAATCACAAAGGAAGGTAGGTTAACCCTGCCTTCCTATTGTTTTCTTTTTTAGGATTAAAATGCAAGATACCCGCCATCAACAGCTAGGGTATGTCCTGTAATGTACTTTGCATCATCACTAGCTAAGAAACAGGCTGCGCCTCTTATCCATTCATTTTCTGCTAACATTGGAAGAGCTGTTCTTGGTCTGATCAGATTTGTTACTAGCTTCTCATCATTGAATGCATCTATTGACATCGGAGTTGGAAAGAACCCTGGTGCAATTGCATTAACTCGAATATTGTATTCACCTAATTCAACAGCTAGCGCTTTCGTCATTGCGATAATCCCTCCCTTTGATGTGTAATAGCTAACCTCTGGAAATCTCGTTGCACCGAAACCGTAGGTTGATGAGATGTTGATAATAACTCCCGATCTCTTTGGGATCATAATTTTGGCAACCTCGCGGGATGCCACAAAAGCTGAGGTGAGGTTCACATCCATGACTGTGTGCCAATCATCCAAGGTCTGTTCAATCAATGGCTTTGAAATGAAAATACCCGCATTATTAATCAGGATGTCAACAGTTTCAAGCTCATTTACTGTTTCATCCACTAGTTTGATGACATCGTTTTCTATAGATACATCAGTCTGAATTGTAATTGTTTCCGTGTTATATTTTCGTTTGATATTGTCAGCTATTTTGTCAAGATGTTCCTTTCTTCGGGCTGCGAGTACTACACTTGCTCCTGATTCGGCAAATGCATACGCAAATTGTTCCCCGAGACCAGCAGATGCTCCAGTAATGATTGCAGTCTTCCCTTCAAAATTATATTTCGCCAATGCACTCACCTATGGTATGAACATGACTCAATAGATGAACCTCCTAATAAACGAAGACTAAGTCTGCTTGTGGTATATGTTACTCAGGAGTGGGTAAGTCACAATCCCCAGATGATTCTTCTGAAGGGGGTTGCTTACGAATTTGATATCGTCTCAGAAAACCTATTGGTAGAACAATCGCTAACCAGATTATTACATCGCCAATTGTAGATAACAGGCCTCTCGAGCCAGTAGGATCTAACCATAACTGACCGAGTTTCATCATTGATATCAAGGGTAAAACAATGATGAGTCCAAAGATTTGTTTCAATTTGACTGCATTGACTTTGCATGCAAACCTCGAACCTATTTGGCCACCTACAAGCATTCCTATGCCAAGTGCCATCGCAAAATATAGGTCTACGGAGCCAAGCATGAAATTGTACGCAGTTCCTGCAGATGCAGTGAACATCATTGTGAACATTGAGGTTGCAACTGCCGCATGCATTGGCAATCCCATTACTACACAGAGAATTGGAACAATAACAGCACCTCCGCCAAGTCCCAGAAGACCCGCTGAGATTCCGCCTATGAATGCACCAATAAGTGCTGTTGCCATCTGTCGCCTAGAAATTTGTGATATGTCCCAATTTGCCATTTCAGATGCAAGATCTCCGTTGCCACGTTTCTTTGCATAAAGCATTTTGAGAGCAATAGGCATCAGTGAGATTCCAAAAATGAGACGGAGAAGATATGGCGCCTCAATTAATGTACGTAAATATACTCCAAAAAGTGATCCTGGAACAGTTAGTAATGCAAACATGAAACCAATTCGAAGAATAGTTGGTCGTGGGTTTTGCCTCCAATAACTAATTGATGCTGCGATTGATACGAAGAGTGCTCCTACTAGAGCTGTTGCTGGTGCAGTTTGTTCATCGAAAATTCCAGCAAAGACAATCAGTAGTAATGGAGTATTGACGGTTCCTCCACCGATTCCAATCATGGACGAAAGAATGCCAACACCAACAGCAAAAATTGAGATTGTCATTGCGAAAAAGATGAGGTCTTGCATTGAGTCACCGTACTTAGCGGCCATCAAGACCTCTACTTAAGCAATCCGTTATGATAACAATTACGTTGCTAGGCTGGTGTATCCTTCTTTGTTACTAAGTAAAGACCACCTAAGAAAATGACTAATCCAACAAGAAAGAGTCCTGCTGCAAAATTTTCCTCAGTTATATCAGTAGCATAATTAGTGACTAGCCCTGCACCTATTAGAATTATAAAACCTATAATCGCGATTACTTTCCCGGGGCGTGAATCATAACTGAGAAATTCCGGTAGATGGTCCTCGCGGTGAATGACTGGGGCGTCAGAAACCTTTGCATCACTTCTGAAGAATCTAACACCATCTTCCGATACCATTCCATGAAGCCCATTCTCTGATATCAGTTCATTGATTAGTTCAATAACAGCTTCTTGGTCAAGTTCAAGATTCTCACTGAGAATAGCAATAGCACTGACATTGTGTTTCATTATAAGACTAACAATCTTCTCTTTCTTATCGTGCATTATGTAAACCCCAGAATATATTTTCTCTTTACAGTTGCTGGTGACATAAGCAAATCAATATCAGCTTTTCTCTATGTGCTTTCTCACATAGCTGAAACCAAACTTCTTATACATCACGTTGTTGGCTGCGCGCTCGAGTAAAATGACTGGACATACTCATGTTCGCGTGGCAGCACCTAAGAAATGGATGGATGGCTGGGATAAGATTTACAGTCAGATGCTTTCTGCAAGTGATGAAGAACTTTCGCAGCTTAACGTAGGATCTCGCATTCAGCAATTAGAACATGCTCTTGCAATTACTGAATCAGATGCGAAGAATATGGATGTTTTAGAACTTGGGTGTGGTTACGGAAGTGTATCATGCTACTTGGCAAAGATGGGTTGTCGATTAGTTGCTGTTGATGCCTTGGTTAGTGCAATAGCTGTGGCACAAAAGAGAGCCAATATTTTGAATCTGAATGAAAATGTGGAGTTCAGACTGGATGATATGGATGGCTGGCCAATAGAACTAGAATCGTATAATGTGGTTATTGCCCTTCAATGTTTGCAATACCTCTTTGATAGAACGGTACCTCGAATGAGGGAAGCGGTTGCAGCAGTGAAACCTGGAGGATTTTTTGTATATAGTGGGAATATTCTCCCTCATTTTGACACTGATCCACCAATTAGATTCATCGACGAAGAAGAACTAAAATCCGAACTTGAAGGTTGGACCATACATGGGTTTGGTACTGAAGAACGAATTATGAAACCTGGCGATAAAAGAGGGTATGTTTGGATAGTTGCCAGAAAACCTGGTTTAGATGAATAGTCTATGACTTGACTGCCCAGAAACGGACTTCTCCAAATTTGGTTTCATAGGTTCCATGTTTTGAAAAATTCTGCTTAATAATATGGAGAATATCATTTCCTTCGGCTACTCCTAACTCAGGAAACTGAGTGGCTGCAGTGATTCTAAGGAATTCGCCAAGTGTTGCTTTCTCAGGTTCATCAAAGAATACAAACGGTACCACCATTCTCAACATTCCACCTCTGATCAACACTCTCTTGCATTCTGCAATAGCTTTTGGAAGCTGGTTTCTTGGTGGGATTCCCCTAAGACGGACCTCAGAGTATGTTTTGCTTGGTGATTCTATATCCATGATATTTGACTCCACAACATCATAGGAAATTCCTGTTTTACTTAGGATATCATCCGGGCCTAGGATTGAGATTGTAACATTATGATTGGATGAAAGGTTTCTAATTTCATTAAGGTCATTTACTTTGACTTGAGGATACGACGCATACAGGATTTTGCCATCTTTAGTAGCAATATCTGGGTTCTCCCCTAGTTCATATAATTCACCGGGATTTGATGTTCTGTATGAATTATAGAAATGAAGTATAGTTTCAATCGAATCTCGAAGGTTTTCTACCAGAAACTTCTCTGCGTCTGGACCGGTTTTGTAGATTCTTCGATATGGACCAAGTGGTCCTGGTTGGAGCGCACTTACAACTAGATTATCATTCTCCATAGATTTGAGAAGCTTGGGTAGTCTAGTTCTTTTTGGATCGGAAAAATTGGTCATAGAGTACATAATATCGTAGATTGATGAAGGGTGCTGATCTATTGTGAGTAATATTTTCCTCATCAGTTCTGAGCGAGATGATATCACAGTAACCTCAACTAATGTGG
>JABCSP010000173.1 GCA_018238825.1 Candidatus Thorarchaeota archaeon
CCCCTCAATATCTTCAATTGAATCGTAAGGCGAGTCTACACCTGTATCGGTGATTGCTTTCATCAGAGTCGCTGGCTTGATCGAACCCAAAAGATGTACATGATGCTCTGCCTTGGGAAGTGCTTTGATTGCATCTACGAGCTCCATATCTGTCTGATATGAGTGCTGCATTATCTACGTTCCCATAAGACAGTGCTAAGTGAATAAGTGATACGAACTGTTCTAGACTCAGCTATCTATTAATCAGCACGATGGTACACAAGACGAGTACTTATAGGCTTCAACTGTGTATGGATATACGGTGGCAAGGGTTCAGACAGGGGCTAGTTTTTCGTACATGCCCTCAATTACGAAACTCCCCCCTCCTACCACGAACCTCTGTTGGACCCTGCCACCCACCTTTGCCTTTGTTATCATTACAGCCAATTGCGGCTATGATTGCGAGGGGGATGCGGACCCGGATTTGATGATGTAGTAGAGCCCTAAACCAAGGAGGACGAAGATCGCGACGCCACCGAAAGCCACAGCGGGAAACATGAGTAACTCCTCCAATGGTTCATAGGTGAAGGGAGGAGCGTTACTCCTGACAGCAACCACATAGGCAAGGTATGCTAGAAGACCCCCACCGGTTCCTAGGTAAACCAAGCCCTTCTGTAACCAAACTCTGTGCGAATCGTGACTCAAATTTGGAACCTCGATTGATAACTAGCAGGAATATGCAGAATTACGCATTAAAGGTTTACATAACAGTCAACAAGAATCTGGAAGGGCACAAGACCAAAACTATGCGGTCTGGCTGGGATGTATCGTGATGATCCATTGAAAAACCTCCCAATACCCAACTCATATTCACGTATGTTAGTCAGCTTATCCAAAAGGAAGTGGTTTGATGATAGAAGTTCATCCTTGTTTACTTTGAACTTGAGGAACTTTCTCCCAACTTCGAAGCTCATTATTGTATCTTCCCGAATAATGTTCCAGATCTAAGTACCAATGTTTACAGAGTACAGTACTGAAACCACAAACACACCTACAGCCAGAAGAAGTGCAATCAGTATTGCAACTCTTAGCCAGGCAATGTATCCTTTGTCAGGCCGCTCATCTCTTTTCTCCTTTACAAATCGACTCACAAAGAAAAGTGCTGATGCTAGCGCAAGCAACAAACTCTGATAGAACTCACCTAGTACAAAAGTGAATGCAAATCCAGTAAGAGCAAAGAATAACGGAGCAAAGAATAGGTGAGTCATTTTCCTGCCCGTTACTGGGTACATGACAATTGACGCAATGAAAACAGACAGATATATTGTAGCCAATGGTGGGAAAACTGCTAGATACGATGATAGGTATGCTATTGACCCTGAGAGAAGTGAGAGTACAATCCATAGGGGTGTTCGAAGGGTCTTAGGAATCCACGATACATAGGCTGAAGCAATGTACAAACAACAAGCAGGAAATACTGAAAGAAGAATCGCTAGGATTTGTGCTTCCAGAGTAACAGCAGGAAAATAAAGGTAGTACATTAGTATTGCAGTTACACTCAGAGGAATAGGTATCCACGCACCAATGAAATATTCATCGCCTACATCCAATTCTCGACGCAGTATTAGTGCGAGCAAACAGATTGAAAGGATAGTAAAAGCTACAGCAAGATATGGATACCCGTTTTCATAAAGACCACAGAACGCAGTTACACCAAATCCAAGAACAGAGAGAAAACCACTTACTGACCCAAAACTGCTTTTGACTTTGCGACGCACAATTCCGATAAATAGGAGCATTAATCCTAGAAGCATTGTTGGAAAACTAAAACTTGGTACAATATAGAGGAAACCAGCAATGGGCATATTGAGAAGCTCGCTGAAGAATGGATAGCTGATGATTCCAAATATCGAAACGAATGATGCTGAGAATATTGTCCACGCAATGAAACCATATTTATCAAAAATATATTGCATGAAAGTGTTGAATTTTCTGATAATTGTTTGAAATAATAATCCAAGATCTTTAAGCATCTTGGCAAGTAACCGTAGTTGATACGAGAACAATGGAGCTTCAATTGCCAATATTAGTAGAATCGTCATAGGGATTAGGTAGAATGGATTTTGCCCAACTAGAATAGGTAAGAAACTGTAAACAGTCGGAGCTATCGCAAGCCCGGCAATTCCATAGAATATTCTCTTATGTCGATCTAAACTAAGTGACATACATGCAAGAACTAGAAGCAATAAGGTCCCTGTTAATGAAAGAGATATTTTGATGATCAACAAATATTCTTCAAGAAAACTGCCCGTCAATGTAAGAATAAGAAATGAGAGAAGAAGACCTGGTCCAAGAAGTGTAATCGTAGGTTTTCGTAACCTCTGAGCTATAATCTCTTCTAATAGATGGGCCCCGATAAAATACAGGACTGCAGGAATTAGAATTAAAGCAAAATTCCAAATTAGAATCATGTCTGGTGGTAGAATCGGTGGTATTGTTAGATGTAGATAAATTCCAACTAAAACTCCAAAGATTGGTGGAAATGCAAATGCTGCTTGTAGTTTGTTTTCTGATATGATTCTTGTACACCATGAATAGAAGGATTTGATATTGACATATGTTACAGGTAGACTGGCAATGACCCATAAGATCACTGTGTAAAGAAGTAAAGGTGCAGGTTCAATTACATGTTCTCCTCCCAACCAATAAATGATTGCTAGTGATGTAGCCAATGATAGATTCACTGGCAATGCAATCGAACGTGGATTACCTGGCAATAGGAAGAAGTAGATTATTCCTGCAAGTGAATACCCTAGAAGACCAAGTCCGAAAATTAACCTGACATCAGTAGTTAGTGTTACTCCAATCTGTAAACCCAGGGCTATAAATCCGATAATAGCGGGAATCCATTCTTTGTGAGCATTCAACAGATTATCTTCCATTTTCCCAGATTTCTCAGCTTTTCTAACATAAGGAGTCGCGAATAACGAATAAAGGGTGAATCCAATGCCTAGTGTTAGAAGTGGATCATGAGGGAGCTGAAAAGAAAGCATATTCAATCCAGTGATTAAAATAGTCAAACACAATGAAGTGTATACTGAAACTGATTTCCAAGGACGTATAAACGAAAACCAATCTATTGCATTAGATGTAGGGAAAACGATTGTGGATAGAAGAATCAATCCGATTCCCGCGAATATCAGATTAGGTTCAAATGTAAAATACAAAATAGCGTGCCATACCCACACTATTTCAGCAAGAAGGATTAACGATGAAATTGCAGGAATTAATTCAGACTTGCTCTTCCTGGCTGATTCTGGGACTTCCAGTTCTAATAATAGGAATACAGAAACAAAGGTTGGAATAACTAGAATTACAGATTCAATAGAGCTATAAACGATATACCATGCCAAGCTTACAAGTAATGATATGATTGTTGAGAACATGTGCCAATTAGCTCGTCTATAAGGTTCTTGACGGGAACTCCAATTCGAGAATAGTGCAATTATTATGAAACTAGGGTATAGCAATAACAAGGAATCAATTGGAATTGCTATAGTATAGAATGTAAAGACTAGTGCTGACAGCGTAATAGTAGTAGCAAAAGACAATGCATACCGTTGAAGAGTACTCGCACTTCTCCTATTCGCTACTAGTAAACCTACTAGCAATACGAAAAGAGATGTTTCACCAACTACTACAAGATTGGTTGTCCATTGGATGATTAGAGATGCCACTATCGATGCGAATAGAAATGATTTAAAATTACCAAAGTAAATCGTGTATCTTTCAAATATGATTTCAAGATCTGGAGTTTCAGGTATTCTCAAAAGGATCTCGATGCCAATTGTAAATCCGAGAAGTATAGACGATATTCCTATAGGTTCTAAAAGAATATAGACTACAATTCCAAATGTAGAAGCAAAGATACACCACGAATACTTTCGTATCTTCTCTGGAATCGAGAGTAAGAACGTTTCAATACATATGTACCCAAATATTAGTAGAACCACATTATAATTCGCCAAGAAATAATTCCAAAAGATAATCCCGAAGAATGAACCTGTGATAAGTGGATAAGAGAGTTGGACTATGTTGGTTTCATTAAGAAATGCAATAGACAATAAAGAAGAACTCAGGACAAGTAAGAGTATCTTAGAAACTGGATCCACAGACGCTAAATGAATACCTATGAGAACCAGACTACTAATTGCAGTTAACGCAGGTATCTTTGATGAATCTAAAAAGGTAATCTTCCGACTAGCGAAAACCATCAAGATTCCAAAGATGAAAAGAAAACTCAATATTGACAAAATCAAGTCAGGATATTGTATTAGATAGATGATATTCCCGCTTAGTGTTGAACAGAATAAGGTAAGTCCACTTGATATCGATTTTTTATTTTCCACATCCCCTATCATGAAAGCGGGTAACCATATCAACAGAAGTAATGTAATGAATGTCAGGATAATAGGTACGACGGGAATTGGATATAATTGAAAGAAAGGATATAGGTGGAGTACGACGAGGCCCGATAAAATTGATGATGCAATCCCCATTGCTGCAACAAGATGAATAGCAATTTGTACTAGTGCCAGTTGCATCCCAAATGCAATCACTTTAGCGAGTGCTTTCAATCCACGAAGATAATATTTGTACGCAACCGGAATAGGAACGATTATGGATGTTAAGACAATGGCGAGTAAACCAAGTTCCAAAGTGAAAGCAAGTAATATAGCTGCAGGAACGGTAAACAGTACATATAGCAGATTAATGAGTTTCACAGGGGTCTTAGTTACTTTTAGAGGAAGGAATCCAAATCCCATCAGGGCTAAACTGAACAGAGCGGCTGCATTCACACCAAGAATTGTTACAAAACTCAGATATCCGAATCTAGCCCCTGTAGAGATTATTGAACACCAAGTCACGGGTACGAAATATTGACGAATCGTTTCTGGGAACAAGCTTTGAGAGATTGTGAGAATTAAAGTTGAGATTAGAACTACAAGGGATACTGAAAAGATCCAATCAGGATGTTGCAAGAGAGTTACTATGAATAGGCTGAAAATGAGTGAGAAAACTGTAATGAATATGGGACTTGTAAGAGGTCGTTCATTTCTTCTAATGTAAAGAGCAGGAGACCAAATTACCAGTGCAATCAAGATGAATGTAAGGGTTAGTGGGATAGCTGGAATAGGATAAGAAATGAAGAAAGGTGTAAGGTGCTGGTTGATGATGAATGAGAGCGCGATTCCAAGAAGACCAAAAGATAAGACTAGGTTGATAGCGATGTAAAAGAGGATAAGCCTGATACCATCACGAGTAGCTGAACCTAGGAATTTAATGAAACGCCTATAGTAATGATAGGCAAC
>JABCSP010000174.1 GCA_018238825.1 Candidatus Thorarchaeota archaeon
GAGATCAACTCCGGTATCTCCAGCCGAATTTGATCCGGAAACACGTACGGAATAGGTTCCATCACCTGAAGCTGCGAAAGTCCCCTCCCAGTCGGTTCCGCTGCCGGTCATCTCTACAAAGGCTACGGAATCATCAGGAAACTCCACTCTCAGCATGGGTATGGAATTCCTTTTGATATAACACATCGATTTAGCTTCATTGCAGCCGTACTCACCACGTTCAAAGATCACGTGAACATTCATGTATCCGTCAACTGTGCATTTTGCATACCTGATTTTCTGATTCGACAGGAAAGCGGCTTCCTGAATCAGTGTAAGGTCATCATCACTCATTGACTGTCCTGAACCATCGAGATTGCCGTTAATCTTCGTGTAATAGGCTGATGTGGTCTGCTGAGAGCTTTTTGCCCAGACTATATGGATGTTGTCTTCCTCATCGATATCCATTCGCGGTGACCAGACCTGATTGCTGGAATTTGTAAGAAAACTCTCGTCGATGCAGATACTTCCATCCGGATAAAGCTTCATGTAGGTAAGAAGATTCGAACCCCCCGTCCATTGCTGCCAGATGATGTGCGCGTTTCCGTTGCTGTCGCAGCATATCTGCGGTTTGTTCATCTGATTAGAACCATTGTAGCACAGAGAGATAGGAGTCGCCCAGGATGTTCCGCCATCGTCGCTGTATGAACAGGTTATATCATGCATGTCACAGGACCAGACAATATAAATTCTGCCATCCGGTGTGACAGCAGTGCGTATTTCGTTAGTCCATGCTCCCGCACCGGTAATGATGGTTTCTCCATTAACGAGTATTGTACCGTCCGCGTCGATTTTCGTAAATTGTATACTGGAACCGCCTGAAAAGATGTAAGAAATGTTGTTTTCGTCAACAATACCTTCTTTATCAATTGTGGGCTGCTCAAGATAGATATTCGTGAAAGGATAATTGACGATAAGAGGGTTGCCGCCCGGACCGTTCCAGTTAAGGTTCTCTTCGCTGACATCCCCGTTGTTTTCAAGAATGTACATGTCAAAATTGCTGTTAGGATCGCAATACTGATAGAGTTTGACCCCGGCGTATATCATGTTGTCAATATCGCTGCTGATCCTTGTGTTAAGCCACCAGTAGTCCCAGTTGGAATGACTCCAGATTTCTTTGTCAGTGACCCATCCTTCAAAGAGATCTTCAGTAGAAGTAACATAAACGGTTATATCCCCGCCTGATTCGGTATGACTTATTGTGAATACCGGCGGATCGGAGCGATCAGATACAATCCTTACTGATGATATTTCTTCTGTTAAACCGAATACTTCGGAATATCCGATATGATCTGGAATCATGGGATCTCCGGAGATCGCGAAACATGGCACTACGGACAGAGCAACCAGGCATATACCGAATCTTGCAGCAGACATTCGAACCCTCCTTGAATTTCCTGCTAACTTAGCAAATACATAGAATCTATTGTTCATATTATCTAAAACTCATCGATCCATGTCATGTCCAAAAATAAGAAAACCATGCCCGTCAACCGGATCCAGGATGCTGATTCACCAACAGTGCCACCCACCATTAAAAACGACAAACGAAGACTCTACCGGCTCTACCCCACCAATGGGGCCACTCACCCAATCTAACTTCTAGTCTGAATGCTATAAGTTCGAATCCTGTTTGGGGTACTACTCGTTGAGAAAATCAGAAAACAACTCGCGCACTTGAGCTATTTACATAGGACTGCCGTCTAATCATTTTAGTATTTAGGATTTGTCGGTGTCATGATTGAAGAACCATATGATGGAGGATCTCCTATGAACTTTATTGAGATTGTAAAAGATGTATATCCAATGTCTGCTTTGAAAAGGATTGCAGGAGCACATGTTGTTGACCATCGAAACTTAAAAGAAGATGAACTCAGGGATGCAATTGTAAAAATAAAGCCTCAATACACGCATGAGGAAACTGTCTTTGAACTCATTGAAGATGTGTTCCATCGAACCAGCGACCTTGCCACAAGGGTATTATCAAAAATAATCCTAAATGATGTCCTTCTTGAGGAAATTGGCTATGGACTGCCCGTTGAAGACCTAGAAGAAAGGGTAATAGCGATTGAGCAATCAATTGTAGACAGATCGAACGAGATAGATTTGGCTGAACTAGCTGGCGGGAAATATAGTGAGTTTTACGCTAATCTTGAACTGTATAACTTTGTGCTGGGTGTTGCTTGGGAACATAGAAATACAAAATCACCAGATGAAGCAAATCTTCTTAGAAAACTTAGAAACCGCTTGGGAATTACACATACTAAGCACAGGATTCTTGAAGCAAAACTCGGTAAATTTCCAAAGACGAACAACGAACTCCATACTCGACAAGAGATTAGGGAAGTCAGAAAAAAGCTTCAAAGAAAAGGCTTGATCTTTGAGATAAGGAATGAAAACAAAGTCTCATTCGATATACTCCCCGATGAGCTTGCTGAAGTGATGCAATCTATTTTCCAGAAAGATATGAGAACTGATGGCTATCGGATAATGCTGGGGTATAAGCTATTCAGGAAAAAGGACACTCTCAGAAGAATACTGAAAACGGCGAAGATCACATCTAAGCAGACTGATAAGAACGATAATTTGATAAACAAGATAATCGCTAGAGTACGCCCTTGTGACTGTCTGTGCAATTTCAATAATGATGAGTTACACGATTGGTGTAATGATATCGACCAACCTGTAAGTGGCATAAAGGATCAAAGATGTGAAAGGTTAATCGAATATTATAATTCTATGCAGATTCGTAATCCTGAAGAAGCTGATGATGAGCGCAGAATCTGGTTTGATGTATTTGAGTCACTTGCCTCAAGGGATAGAAAGCTGTTGCGTGCAGAAGGGGTAATTGATAAAGATTTAGAGATTGAAACAAAGTTTGAAAAGGCTACGGAGTTTCTTTTCGATCAATTTATGAATCATACACCGTTGAATCAACCAGGAACTAACAAACCTGATGGACTTCTGAGCTTTAAAGATATGTACATAATGTGGGATAATAAGAGTAAGGAATCTCCTTCAGCGGTGGATTTGCATACACATTTAAATCAATTTAACGGCTATATGGAAGCGTCGAACAAACATGTTCCCATTTTCCTTGTAATTGCTCCGAGTTTTACTGAAGAATCAGAATCGATAGCAGTGAGATATGCAGCAGAAAACATTGGCAGGAATATTGTTCTCATTACCGCATCTGAATTGAAGGGGTTGGCCTTGGAATGGGGAAGCGACGCAAATAAGCGTAAGGATGAACCTTTCCCACTTGGCCTTCTTGCACGATCAGGAAGATTTAGACGAGAAGCTCTTGGCAATCTCTTCTAGATTCAAGCAAAAGCAAGAAGTAATAGTTCTAAGAGTATCCACTACGGAGTACTCAAGTTCGAAATACGTCCACTTTGGTCACCCCCGAATTGTGGTTTCGAACTGTCTCGATGTTGGGGTCAAAACAAGCCATCGGGAATTTAACTGTTCTTCTTCTATCACAACTAACACAATGATTCTATCTTGAAAACTCATTTGAAAGTGATGTACGTATTATTGACATCGACTTAGCATGGTTGTATGAAATTATGTACTGAATGAGGGTAATTGTATGAAACTCTTCATATTCACAATAGCAACCCTATCGATATTATCCAAGATCACAATAGCGCAACCAGGACCCCCCGGAATCCTTTGGCAACGAACTTATTTCGGAAATAGGAGCACATCATTCTACTACGTGCAAGAAACTGCCGATCAGGGATTCATCGTTGGTGGATCTAGAGATAACTCCTCGGAATCGAACAACCATACCTGTGTATTCAGGATGGATGCGGATGGTAACCTGATCTGGGAATATGGAAAACCCGGCTGGTATTCTCAGAGCATTAGAGATATCGAAGAACTTCCTGATGGTGGATATATCTGTGTTGGACAAGGTCAACCGGACGTCACGATTAAGTTTGGGATTGCGATATTCAGACTAGATACTGATGGAGACGCTATCTGGACGAAGTACTATGGTATACCAAACAAAGATGCTAGAGGAGGGTGTGTCACGCAGCTACCCGACGGTGGATTTGCGGTGGGTGGACATATTGCTTTTTGGTTTCAGCAAGCTGATGCCTGGGTTCTACGGATAGATAACAACGGTGATACTCTTTGGACAAGAACATGGGAAGAGGGCATAAGCTGCGATGTCAGGCAAATCCTATATGAGGACAATGGACTAACAGTACTTATAAGATCCCTCGATCCTGATTGCCCCTATATCGTTCGATATGACCTCGATGGGAATGAGCTTTGCGAGATTGAGATAACAGGTCTTGCAGGAGAAGTTGCTCAGACTATGTGTTTTGCTTCAGATGGTGGGTACATAATTCTTACATCAGGGAAAGATCCCCTAATAGCTCATGTTGATTCATTGGGACAAGTTAATTGGATCACTACACCCTCATATGCTGAGTATGGACGGTCCATCAGCCCGACAATGGATGGTGGATACATTCTCTCTGGACGTAATCAAACTCACTACAAAGGTAGTTTCTCGAAATTCAGTTCTGATGGTACAGAGGAGTGGTGGCTAGTTGTTAACTACAATCAACCGTATTTTATTGAGCAGTTATCCCAAGGAGGGTATATAGCCACTGGTAGACACCTATACATTCCAACAGGATCTGAGGGTTTCCTCATTAGGATCGAGGCAGAGACCGGAATAGAAGAAGTTAATTCAGATAGGAATGAAGTCCTCTCTGTCTCACCTAATCCCTTCAGTTCAGTACTGAGTATCGGTTTATCTATTCCTGAAACTGAGGCAATAAGTACTTTCGTATATGACCTTTCTGGCAGACTCATCGAGACTCTATCTAATGAAGTGATGTCTCCAGGTGAATACACACTCTTATGGAATCCGAATCCATCGATACCTAATGGAAACTATTTTATCTCTACCGAGTTCGGGAATGAGAGAGTAGTCAAACTGGTTGTATTGCTTCGATAATATCGATTATTCACTGCGTATAGTATTTCGCCAAAATAAAGAGATCTCTGTATACTTCAAGTAGTACTTCAGTAATCTTGTTTTGTACTACACTCTATAATAGTTCGAAATTCGTCCACTACGGGGTACCAAAATTCCGTACCAAAGTTCGAAATGCATATACCTTGGTCACCCTAGAACATTATTTCGAACCAACTGGGTGCTATAGTTTGAAATACGTCCACCACGGGGTACTAAAGTTCAAAAAGGGGTGGCTCTATTACCATTCCCAATTCGGTGACCTTGCAGAAATAGCACTACCCATTTACAGATTCTGTTTCAGCA
>JABCSP010000175.1 GCA_018238825.1 Candidatus Thorarchaeota archaeon
CTATCTAACTCAAGCTTATTTTGGCAATTGGGGCAGTACACTGGAATGATATACACTGCTCCGGCAGCTATACTATCAGCAGAATACATTTGCATTGAGTGACTTGGGTGACCGATTTGGGTTTCGTCGGGAAATCTACCTTGGGCTCTACAAACAAGACCAATACAGATGAGCGTAATCATAAAGATACCCATTGTTATTGCAAAGGTTGGAAATAGGAATGGCCAGGCATATTCTGTGATTCCCATTAATTCGAACATTAGCCAAATTAAGCCAAAGATAGTGATGAAACCAATAATCATTGGTAAGATGGCCCGGGTCCAAACGTGTTTACTCAAGCTAAATCCCACATTTGCTTTCTATCTTCATCCTTTAAAGTCTTCAATTTCATGATGGTAGGACTATCGTTTCTCCATCTACAAAGAGTTGGGCCACTGATTTAGTCAATGTAATTCCCAAACCCCCCAAGTATGGTACTCTATCCTCCCGTGTTAGAGCTCTGTTAAGCAGAATTCTCTTTGTGCACATGAGTGCAAGATCATGAGTTACATGAATATGCATTTGATTTTCTCTTAGCGAGCGGAATCGTTTCACCGTGTCATCGATCAATCTAACCTTGAACTCGGCGAATGGTTCAATCCCTTTAAACTCTCCATCTGCCCATTTGTTTACAAACTCGGTTACATTCTCTCCGTTAGGGTGAAGATTGCTCCAGACTGCTCTATCAGTATACTCCGGTCCAATTAGTGTAGGTAATGGGTCCATATCAATAATTTCTCCACCTTCTTCAGAAAATCCCTCTGATATTGCTTCAGCAGTTTGATAACAACGGGGGACTACACTAAGAAATATGTGGGCTTTACGAGTTGTTGGGATTCTCTTTCCCATCTCTACTGAAATCCTCTTTCCCAAATCTGTTAATCCTACATTTATTATATCCTCGTGATTACGAAGAATATCTCTATGAGAATGCCTAACCATCAACATGAGTGGTTGTTCTGAGTCAATAGTAGAAGTCCACTCGATTAGCTGTTTTGCACTATGAATCCACTCTTCAGTTTCCCATTCTGTCATTACTAGAAAGTGAGATACTATTCCATCATATAGGTTTCTCCAACATCCTCTATTTGTTCTATGATAAAGGCTGTCCGCAACTAGGACATGAGGTCGCATATGGAGATATCCCTGTTTTATTGCAATACGGGCAAGTCCTCGAATCCGCCGGAACGACTGAAGGGGCTTGTCCCATTTTACCAGTTCCTTGTTTTACCGTTGCACTTAGTGATTTATATCCCGCAACCATAGCTACAATGCCTGCAAGAATCGCTGGGATTACACCTATTCCCGCCATGCCTTCTGTCCAATCCAGTAGTGGAAATACAAGACCGATGGACACTCCTATTACAGCTATACCTGTCATACAACCACAGGTTATACCATTGGCTTTTTCAACTGTGGTTCGATAATAACCTCCTCCCACATAACGCTCAGTTGTCCCAGTGACACCAAATCCGGTTTTAGCAAAGAATCTTCCAATTATGAAAAGGACTCCAATTATTGGAAATACCCACTGGGCAATTCCAAGATTCTCCATCACTAGCCAATAATCCATTCCTCCTGTATTGGGAATGATACCTCGAACTACAAATATAACACCGGTCTGTATGAACATCAAGACCGCTGCAATAAGATATAGTTTAGCACTACTAGCTGATTTGGCTGTATGTATACTCATTTCATTATCACACCTATTAAATCCACATCCCATAATAATGAAAACATACCTTTAATCTTTCGAATAACCATTTGTTTCATTAATTTATTATATGCTATAATAATTAGATGAATAGCACCTCTCTACAGCGTGCTTGTTGAAGAAGAAGTGTATCCTCTTGATTACGAAGAACACCTCTATGAGATTGTCATACCATCGACATGAGTGATTGCGCTGAGTCATTAGTAGAAAGCCAATCGAGTAGTTATTTCGCACTACAAGTCCATTCTTCAGTTTCCCATTCGGTCATTACTGTCGAGTGAAATATCATCCATCATATAGGTTTCTCCAACTAGCTATTGTCTAAAATTGACAAACCTATTAATCGTTCAGGAGAAAGTATTCATACACATACACAGAGTTTCTATGGGGTGTGCCAAAATTCATGGTGAAAGGAACAACTGAAGAATTATTTCACAGCATTGAGAATCGAATAATTGCACTTAGGATGATTGCAGTAGATGAGGAAGATTTCGTCTATGAAACTGCATTGACAGTGGTTTTTAGACAGAATTATGATGCCAAGCAGGAATTCAAAAGAATAGCAGAAAGAATTAGCAAGAGTAAGGCAGAAACGCAAAATCGTTTCTATCAACTAGATGATGAGAGATCACTTCAGAGTCGTTCAGCGTGGTTACGCATCCGTCGGTTAAAACGAAAACAGATGATTCAATCTAGAGAATATGTTCCTAAAAGCGGTGCTGTATTCGATATTCCAAGTAACATTAAGCATACGCTAAGTTCAATTTCCTCAACTGGATTAGCTATTGGGCTTAAGGAATTACCATCTGAAGAAACATTACCAAATGTCAAATCTATCTCTTCTGAGGACATTGAAGGAGTACATGCGTCAATAGAATCCGGAGTTATGACAGAAGCTTCTGTTTCAAAGGATGTTTTTGTTTTTGCCAGTCTTGACATGGTTGGTAATCGGTTTGTCTACAAACTCACTATCAAGAGCTGCCTTGAAACGATAATTACAGATGTCACGTCAACAATTGTTGCATATCCAAAAGAGTGTCTTCATATTTCTTCAGATTATGTTAAGTTTCAACCAAGGCTTGAGATGGGTGGATTTGTAAACGAATCTTTTGTCTTCACCCCAACAAAAGATTGTGTTGAAGGAAACATCGTAGCAGTTGTATCTTATGTAGACCATAAGGATGAAGTGCATACTGTCCAAATCAGTCCTTTTGTTATACGATCCGTTTGTGATTTACTGCAACCCTACGAATCCTCGCTTGACGAATATCAAGATGTTTTCCGTGGTTTGGTTGGAGGGGCAGATAAGATCAATTTACGTTGGAATGCATCGGTCATTTTGGATAAGGCTCAGACCGTACTACCCCTAATGAATTTCTATCTTCTAGATGTCCAGAAAGATATTGTCGATGATCGGATCTATGGACAGATTCGAGGGTTTGCTCTTGGTAAGTATACTGAGAAAAGAGTTGCAGTGCTCATTAAGGTCACTGGAGCACTCGATGAGGACGAGTGCGTAGCTGAGGTAGAGGTTTCAGGCGATGATGATGCAATGTTTCCAACAACAATGGGAGAGATTGCAGACAAGATAGACGCATGGATATGCCTTCAGTGTGGTGCACGACTCAATCCTGATCAAGTAATGGAGATTGAAGTTGGTGGGGTTCTCACCTGTCGTTATTGCTCACATACACTAACTCTAGATCTCTATTGTCGAAGTGACCAAAAACCTCGACCTCGTTCACTATCTGGAGCTTCTGCGATGGGATTCGAAGGTGTATCGACAGAACTCGTAGATACTGCTCCAGTTTCAACCAGCACACCCCAAGAGATGACTCATGAGAGTGCAATGATAATCAAAGGCGTTTCTGTTCTTCGAGGATGTGAACTTGTAGGCGCTAAGTTTGAGTACAAGGTCAAGGTCAAAAACGAGAGTAAATCTGTAATTACAAATGTCGCAGTTACGATAGTGGCATACCCCCGAGATTGCCTTACGCTTGTTGGTTCACCCGCTAAGGTAATGTCGCGGGTTGAAATTGGTGGGTTCCGTTCTCCTGGTTTTACATTCATCCCAACAAAAGACTGTGTTAGAGGCGGAATAGTAGCGGCTGTAACTTTCATTGATTATCAGGACAAGACCCACACAATCCATGCAAAACCGTTTACTATCCGTTCAGTATGTGATTTACTGAAGCCTGTCAAATCGACACCAAAGAAATTCGAATTATCCTTGCAGAATTTTGATGGAACTAGTGAAGAGTATGAACTGGATTGGAACCCTGCCGTTCTTTTCAGGCGTGCTGAACATTTCTTGCCATCGCGAAATTTCTATACTATTGATGCCCGAGTTTCAGTGGAAGAGGGTATATTCAGAGGTACAATTCGTGGATATGCTGAAGGAAAATACACTCAGAGCAAAGTCGCTGTAACAATTACAATTGAAGGGAATGAAAATGAGAACACTTCACAAGTGAAGGTGGCTTCCTTTGGAACTGATGAAGCGATGTTACCGACCACTCTTGAAGACCTACGGAAAGGCATTGACTCATGGGTCTGTCTAAGCTGTGGTGCTGGATTAAATGCTACACAAGTTCGAAAGATTAAGCGCAATACTGTAATAGAGTGTCAGCATTGTGGTCATTCTCTAAATCTGACATTATACCGTAAGTAAGTAATCTCCACACTAGATCTTTCTTACCAAATCAGTTCGATACTGAACCTTGTATCCTTCTGTAGTAACGCTTACTTTTGCTTCCAGCTTGAAGACTTCACAGAAACGTAATGCGTTGGAAACATCATTGTAATTATTGGTTTCATGTAGTAGGATTGACCACTCCTTCTTTTTGTGACCAATTGCGTTGTCAATAGCCTGAATCTTTTGTCTACAATACCCGTCTGGGCAGTCAGAGGTCATTTGTTCTTGCGCTCCAATGTGCTTGAATCTCCCGGTAGAATCCAGCGCGCGATTTTTGAGCCCGTTATAGTGGTTTCGGTTTGTAACTTTGTTCGTATGAACAATTATCTCGGTATGTACTCTCGGAATCACCGAGCTCGTAGATTAACGAGTATCCTGAGGTGCTGTAGGGACATATGATTGAGCATATGATTGAGGTGGTCTGATGGGATGTTTCTTCTTCTGAGAGTTTTGACATGCTGCGATTCCGCATATGAGAACGACAGCTCAAGTCCTACAAGAGCTAAAGCCCCCAGAGAGGATGAAGATGCTGGATGGACTTTAGTGTGGTCTCCAATGACATGCCTGTTGAAGAATAGGGCCTCGTTCTCATACACCACATATCAGTACCCGTCATCAGGAATTGTCACCGACCAATCAAGGCTTCCAACATCATTTCTGAAGAATATGTAAGTGAAACTAGTGCCATCTTCATCATGGAAAAACAAGGACACGAAAATCGAAATCCCACACTTTGTAGTTTCTAAACTATCAAGATTCCTTTGGGTCCTGTTGAATCCATGGCGAATCAATATGTTGCTTGTAGCTTTTATCTTTTGAGAGACGCCATGTGAAGATAGATGCTAAGATAGGTCCAACAGGGAATGAGATA
>JABCSP010000176.1 GCA_018238825.1 Candidatus Thorarchaeota archaeon
GTCGGATAAGATGTCCGTGTGTGGGTCCAGCAGCGTTCATGAGTCGTTCATATTCCATTGCAGTAATCACGTTTGAAATCTTTCCGTAACCATATTGTGGGTACTTTGTGACATCAAAGAGTTTGTAACCTGTGGCTATAATAATAGCACCAACATGCAGATTGACAACCTCATCCCTCATGGAATGGTCTATTGCATCACGTGTACATGCTTCAACACAACGTTCGCACTCACAACAGACTGCACAACCAAGGCAACGTTCAGCTTCAGCAGCAGCAGATTCTGCATTGAATCCAAGCTCAACCTCAGAAAATGCGCGCTTGCGACTTGCTATGGATTGTTTTGGCATAGCCATTCTTGCTTCAACTGGGATGTGTGATTTATCCACTTCATACGATTGTACTCTATGGCGGTCTTTTGCACGACCTTCCATGAGATCGTTTCCAAGGATGTAACGCTCTATCGAATCTGCTGCATGCATGCCATGTCCTACTGCTTTCACCACTGTCTGTGGTCCAGTGAAGACATCACCGCCTACAAAGACGCCAGGAACATTAGTTGCCAGAGATATCGGGTCAGCTTTTACAGTAGCCCATTCTGAGCAATCAAGTTCACTCTGTACACCTCTAGGATCAGCGGATTGACCAACTGCAACAATCAACTCATCAACCGCCATGGTGAACTCTGAGTTCGGAATCGGGACAGGTCGACGACGTCCCGAGTGATCAGGTTCTCCGAGTCGCATTCGTATGCACCGGCTTCCAGTGATTCGACCCTTAGATGTCAGAATTTCTATTGGGTTTGTTAATAACATGAACTTGATGCCTTCTTCTTTAGCATCCTCTACTTCACTGGGTATTGCAGGAAGCTCAATATGCGAACGTCGATAGACAACTGTTACTTCTTTAGCACCAAGTCTCATAGCAACACGAGCTGAATCGATAGCGGCGTCACCGCCACCTACCACAACAACACGGTCTCCAATTTCGACTTTCTCACCCTTGTTTACATCTTCAAGGAATTTGATAGCGTGCATTACACCTTCGGAATCTTCGCCAGCAATACCAAGACGGTTACTCTGCCATGCACCAGTTGCTACAAAAACAGCCTTGAAACCCTTCTCAAACAAGCTATGGATTGATTTTATGGTGGTCTTGGTTTTTAGCTTAACACCCATGTCAAGAACATACTGAATTTCCTCATCAAGAACATCACGAGGTAGTCGATATTCAGGTATTGAATACCTTAGCATTCCACCAGCTTTCTCACGTTTTTCGAAAATTGTAACGGGGTATCCTTTACGTGCTAAGTGGTAAGCACAACTGATTCCAGCTGGACCGCCACCAACTACAGCGACACGCTCTTTCTTATCGATCTTAGCTTCTACAGTGTATCCTCCATTGGCACGCTCATAATCAGCCAAGAATCGGTGGAGGTTTCTAATGCTTACACTCTCGTCAAGCATTCCACGTTCACATTCAGCTTCGCAAAAACTGATACAGACACGACCCAAAACTCCAGCGAAAGGAATTGTCCTTCGTACTATCTCTAAAGCCTCATCAAACTTACCGTGGCGCATCATCGTAACGAAACCCTGAGCATTCACGCTAGCAGGACAAGTTGCTCTGCAAGCTGGTTCACCTTTCTTGTCAACGGTAACAACATTAGGAGTTGCTTGTGGGAATGGAGTATAGATAGCCTTACGAAATCCGATGTTTCCGTCAAAATAGTTAGGTACTTCGACTGGGCACACTGGTATGCAATCACCACAGCCGCTGCATTTGTCCTCGTCTACATAACGAGTGTGCCTATGAATACGAACTCGGAAGTCACCTGTTTCTCCTGACACGGACTTGATCTCAGAATATGTAATCAAGTCAATATTGGAATGACGGGAAACCTCGCTGAGTCGTGGGGTTAGAATACAAGCACTGCAATCTAAGGTTGGAAAAGTTTTATCTATTTGAGCCATAACGCCACCAATCGAAGGCGATTTCTCGAGAAGTGTCACCTTGAAGCCTTGGTTTGCGATGTCAAGAGCTGCCTGCATTCCAGCAACTCCTCCACCGACCACAAGTGCCTCATTGGACTTGATCTCACTGCCTTCAGTAGCTTTGGATTTGGGTTTTCTCTCAGTTGTCATAAGCCGACCTCCAAGTATTCACGTACCAAACAAGATGATACTTGGCAATTATTAAAAATAGAATCCAGACGCCTAGAGATAGAACTTCGAATACGTAGATAGTGTATCAGATGATTATTGGTGTCAAATCGTGTCCCGTTCAAAGGCATCAAATCTGGACCTGTGCTCTCTTCTCGAACAAAAGATTTGATATATTCTTGTCGAGTCTAAGAACGACGCCTGCTTGATATGCGGCTTTATATCTCTTTCATATGTGTAGATATTATGTCCGAAAACGTACATTTTCTGATACAACCATGTTGAAGCCCGTTTTGAACAACAATTAACGTCGTTAACAAAGAAGATTAGCTATGTAAACAGCTATACAAACTTTTCAGGATGAATATGGTCACCGAAGCTTACTTGAGCTTCCTTCAAACGGTTTCTCTGCTCATCAAGTAGAGTAAATAATTCCGCAGGAGCATCAGGCACTGTATCACGATAGATTTTCTCTATCCTTTCGATTTTAGCCAGCAGTTCAGGCACTCGAATTGTGAATTGAGTGACATAATCCTCGTGTAAATATTCCTGACTTAGAGTCTCTTTGAACAATTTCTGGAGGTCATCATATTTAGGAATATTTCCAGTTGGAGTCTTAATAGCCTCAACCTCTCCGTGAATTCTCAAATCCATCCACTGGAGCCATACTCGCTTAGCATCCTTCTCTGTTAGATAGTTGTCATTCTCATCTTGCTGGAAATAATTCACTGCAAAGATACATGGTTGTTTGCTAACATTCTTACCAAATTTTAGATGGTTTTTGATATATTGACCAAGTGGAATCGAAATGAAATCTAAATTCGAAAAGGGTTGGAATTTGCGTTCACCACTAGGCCCAAGAGTTGCTGCAGTCGTTTTACTCTCAAGACTAGCACCCATCGTCAGGACTCCATGATTCCAATTGAAGGATTGTTGAACAGGAACCCAAGTGTCAGCATCGCGACCGCCATAGATGATACCACCAACTTCGACACCGTGGGGATCCTCTAATGCGGAATCAAGATTTGGTAGGTTCTTCAAATTAACTGTGTATCGTGCGTTCTTATGAGCCATAGGTATCTCTTCACCATGCTCATCGATTTTCCCGATCCACCATGGCCCCGAGTGATTAACGCCTCGTGGCGGCATCACACGGCCATCATCCAACCAATGTGGATAGCCTTCTTCGGTGATTAATACATTTGAGAAGATTGCTGGTTCACAGGAGTTCAGGACTTCCCAGATTACGGGATCGTCCTTCTTACTCACAGATCGGATTATGCCAAAAATACCCTGCTCAACATTAACAGCACGTACTTTGCCATCTACTATTTTCAAATATGATAGATCATCGCCAACAATTGTTGCACCAGGAATCATAGACGTACTTGTCTTCCCGCAACCAGATGGGAAAGCTCCCGTCATGTAGGTCTTACGTCCTCCAGGTCCATGCACCGCCATCAGAAACATGTGTTCAGCAAGCCAATCCTCACGGTTAGCCTTCCTAATAGCTAATCTAAGGGCGGGTTTCTTCAAACCAATCGTATTTCCTGCGTATTGAGTATTGTAACTATAAACCGTGTTTGCTAAGGAATCAATCAGGACTCCTCGTTTCTGCCAGCCAATGCTTACAGATTGGACAAGCTTGCCAGAAGAGTGTAGCATCCAGAAAATCTCTTTGTCATCTGGAAGTCTCTTGAAGTAATCATAGCCAGAGCGATAGAGTAAATCTTCACTATGAGCGACATAGAATGAATCAGTAATTTGAAGACAGGGGATTGAGAATTCAGAATCAAGAGGGCCAAGGCAAAAGAAGCGTACTATCATTTTCTTATTATGCATACTTCCCTTCATTCTTTTTTGAATGTGCGAAAGCCCATCCTCCCGATCTCGCTGTTCAAGTTGTGGACCAAGAGATTCACCCTTTGAAACAAGGTAGCGAGTTGATGTCTTATCCCGGGCTTGGTCGAAGAATCCATCAAAATGAACTGAATGTGTATCAATTGCTAGCTCAGTTTCTTCTCCTCGTGCAATCGCAGTTCTTCGAATGTAGTCAATATCTTCCTGTGAATCAGTACAGACAAAAACTTTCATCGGCTCACAGAGAGCGACTGCTTTGGCTACAAACTTGTGCACATCCCTATTCGGAATAGCCAGTAATTTCGCCAAACCATGTGGAGTAAGGTACTTCTCAAGTGTCGAGATATGATCTTTCACAGCAGGGCCTCCAAAGTCACTGTGATACTGAATTGCTCCCTACACTGTATCAATATAATACCGTCGCCTACTGCAAATCTAGATTACCCAAAATATTGAATCATTTCAGAATGAAGAAGTATTTTATGTCTTCAATCAATACTTTGTCCAGTGGTAGCAGAGAAGGATGAGTTAAGGTGTTTGAAGAAAGAGACCCAATATTCGAAGAAGAGAATCAGAAGAAACTGATTGAGCAGATCAAGACATCCTCAGATTGCAGGATATTTGGAGCCAGCAGATTCATTGAGGGAACGTATGTTAGCGAATCAGGAATTGCAAGGGAAACTAAATGGAGGAAGGTGGCCATACCTTGGGAGAATATCGAGTATATCGAAACCAAAGACAAAGGATCCGATATTGATTATATCATCTTCAGGTCTGGTACGATTTCAATTACTTGCACAAATTCTTCCTCTGCCAACAAATTGTCTCTAGACATAGTCAGCGAATATGTTGGAGAAATTGAAGGATGGCCTGTGTTTGATGACCTCAAAGAAACTGCTGAAACCACAGATAGTGATAGAATCTATATGAGACCAGACATTGACAGATCAACAGGCAGGACAAGGCTTGAAGCTATACTTCTCAGGGAGTGTATTGGAGCAGTAGACTTTGACGTGTATTCAACGCAAGAGCAAACTTCTGCAAGGTCGGACGAAGAAATCTATGAACGGATTATGAATGACCCACAATGTGAATACTTTGTAGAATCTGGAACTTTCGCAAAGGTCATCAATAATTGGAAAGTTACACTTGCATTATTTTGTGTAGCATTTGCAGTTGGAGTGCTGCCGATATTTTTTCAGCCATATCACTTTCTAAATTACGGCATTTCATTCCTCCTATTCGTACTGATGTTTTATGGATTATGTACGAGTGATGAGAAAATTGTCATC
>JABCSP010000177.1 GCA_018238825.1 Candidatus Thorarchaeota archaeon
TATGGTTGGGGAACGCGATATTGTTAATCTCCATTGCGAACACGTATGGAACATTGAACCTATATGTGGAGTTGCATTTGACCAGTACTCCTGTGACAAGATCATATGCAAGGTAGGTTAGTTGGGGGTCACCATAGCTAGGTTGGTCCTGTGTGAAGTTCCAGATAATGCAGTCATAATTCACTCCATTGATTGCAAGGGTTTCATACCCAGACTCCACGGTTCCGTTGCACCAATTTCCTTCAACTCTTTCAGCAGCGGCATATGCTGTTTCGTTCTCATTCTGAATATTCTCTTCACCAACTGATATCACTAGACCCGGAGTCCAAGGAGCTAATCCTGAAATTCCGAGAATGAGATTATTGGCAATCTCAGTGTCATTTGTTGTGAGTGATAGGTTGCCAAGGACAAGATCCCCAGTAAGATACTCGTCAGACTCACCTATCTCGGTAATCTCATATGTTATGTTAGTGCTATCATCAGCAATCCAGTTCCCAATAAAAACAAAACCAGAACCCCACCATGAGAAGGGAACCTCAGGTACATCAACGATATCCCATGTTATGATAGTGTTACTCTCCTCCGTAGGGTAAAGTCTTTCATCATAGTTATTATCTGTGACTGCCACAACTTGTGTAGCAAGCATCAATATCAATACTATAGTTAGTATAATTTTCTCTCTCATTTTAAATCATCTTCTAGATGTTCTTATTCTGATTAACACAAGAAATCCCATAGCAGCTATCCCAAGAAGAGCTGACCCAACAATCAATGAAGTATCCAGCTCGGATTCTATTATGCTAGTGTTGGTGGATTCAAATCCATGGTAGGGTAATCTCCACTCAATTGAATCGCCATCCTCAAGAATGTACATGTTAGCCGCACAAGGTCCTAGTTCACCATTCACCCAGTATTGCCAATACAAGTTTGCATCATGATCTTGACTCACCCCAGAGATAGCAGTTACAAAGACTAGGTCCCCATACCACTCCACATCAACAGCTGTCGTCGAGTTCGTGGCTTCAAGAACGTTTGTCCCTTCAAGGGAAGTGAACTCTTGAATTGTTCCATTTCCAAAATCCACGGTAAGTGAAACTTCTGTTGCGGCAGATACATACTGCACAAGCAAACCACTACTTGTTGTCAGGTTCATGAATAGGGCTAATGCAATTACCATAACTAGTAGACCAAAATGCTTTCTAGTCATATGTTTCACTCCATCTATTGGATAGGTTAACCTATCCCAGTATAGATTTGCCTCCTAATATTCCTTTCTGACTGAATCTCATTTTCTTCTTGTAGATACACATTTGCACAGGTTACAAGGGCAATAAGTCTGAGCTCCGTACTCATGAATAGATTCAATTCCTAAAGGATAGTTTGAACCATCGTACTCCTAATTGCTTATTTTATAATGATAAGCAGGTAACTCTTGCCTTTCTCATGAATAGTTATTGAAATATTGTCGGATGAAATACTATGTTCTTGTACGTCAACTTCTTGATTATAACTACGAACTAGAAATTTCTCTCAGTACCAATCCACTGTCCCAAGAAGAGGCTTTAATGCTCGAGGGGGATTTACTTCTTTGAGTTTCTTATCAGCAGTTAGTTTCACACCATCATCCAAACCTAATTTCATGAGATTAGGACACCTGAATAGAGCTGAGATATCAAGTGACTTAATCCCATTGTTATTGAGAGTCAGATTGCGTAACTTCTTGCATTTACTAAGAATTGATAGATCAATGGTTACAAGCTTATTCTCATAGAGATGAAGTGCCTTCAAATCCTTGCACTGAGCAAGAGGTGTGAGGTTTATTTCTCGAAGTTTGTTGAATGAGATATCAAGATGCAGTAAACTTAGACAATTAGCCAAGGGAGATAGGTCAATCGTTTCGATTACATTACTACCAAGAGAGAGTTCCAATAGATTCTCGCAGGTTTTCAAATTGGCGAGGTCAATACTCTGTAATTCATTGCCTGAAAGAGTCAAAACCTCAAGGTCGGGAAATTGGTCCAGTGGTGAGAGGTCTGTAGAACCAATACGTTTGTCACCAAGATTAATTGATGTTGTATTCGGGGGGAATCGTTCGACTACCTTACCGCCTTTCTTTGTCTCGCTCCAGATTGTTATATCGTCCATCTGTGAATCAACCACGTGTGCAGCACACTCCTTGCTTAATAATGTGGTATGTTCCGACACATAAGAAGCACTACATATCGCGCTGGACCTCAAATCGTTTATGAGAAGAGGCTATGAAGCCCAATTTGGAACTTTCCTAGCTTTCCACCAAAATTCGCAGCAGTCACTTTCATGACTCCTTCATGAGTGCATACTTCGTTGATTGCCACCCTCATTGCGTTTGCAACTGATTTCTCCGAGAAACCATTGATAACAATCTCCAGAACAAATTCACTATCTGGAGGAACCTCTGTATTAGGAACTTTAGCACGGATTGTTGGACAGAATCTTTCGTTTGTAGATGCTGTAAGACCTTTGTATTTTGAGGACACTTTGGATCCAGAACCAACAAGACCTCCAGGGAAAGGTGTGAATGCACCTTCTACTTTCTCAATTGCATCAATTGCTGCTCGACCACTTTTCATTCCACTATGAAGGTCTCTACAGAAGAATATGATATTTCCACCGGCAACTCCCTTTTGTCGACCAAATTTCTCTTGAATTATGAAGGTGCCACTCATTCTAGGAACTAGCCATAAGACCCTGCCATCAATCGGTCCTTTCTTCACTTGATACCCATCACCAAACATACCCAGTTGCTTTCCGATAAGATAGTGTTCTTTTGGTTCAGGGGTAGCGTCATAGGCACAAGCAGTGGGGCTGGTGAGAATGCACTGTCCAATTCGCGCAATGAGCTGTTGTTCAAGGGCTTCTTTTTTCGATGTGGCAAACATGATTCTTACCCCTGGACGACCATCCGGAGAGTCCTCAGGGCTCAGCACATATTCAATTCCAGCCTCTGCAGGTGACATAATAAGCGACGTCGCAAGTCCTGTTGCTTCTAGTGCGGTTATTCTAGCCCAGTCTTCTTGATAGGCAGTGATTATTGTTCGGTTCATGTGCATACTGAATGCTTCAGCAAATGTATCTTCGATTGGTACTCCGTTGATCTCCATGATACTTCACCTAGTCAAGTAACTGCTCCTATACTCTCCTGTCTTTTCTCTGTTCCGTAAGAATAAAGCAACTGGGAGTCTTTATCAGTAGTGAACTTATTCGCTGGAAATCACGGTGATTATTCCTATGACTGTTATTCTAGAACTGAAGGAAACTCTAGATATTCCAATTGAGGCGGATTGCATAACACCTAACCATTTCGCAGGGAAGACGGTCTCACAGATAGGCAACCTATCAATTCACCATGGAAATCAGACGCTAATTCTCAAAGAATTCTTCAAAATCACAGGGAAAGCGGGAAAGACTCCCGCGGATACAGAGATTGTAGTCCAAGGTGATTTGCGAAAAGTCAAGATGATAGGGAAATCTATGGACTGTGGTAAAATCACTGTCAAAGGAAATGCAGGTATGTATCTTGGTGCAGAGATGGTATCTGGGAGAATTCATGTGAAAGGATCAGTGGATGCATGGGCAGCTGCTGAGATGAAAGGTGGTAATATCCAGATAGAGGGAGATGCAGGAGATTATCTCTGTGCGGGATATCGGGGAAGTAGAGATGGAATGCAAGGCGGGCGTGTCTATGTTGCAGGTGATGCAGGTCGGGAGATGGCAGCTCATATGCGAAAAGGATTCCTCGCAGTAAAAGGAAACGTGAGCTCACCATGCGCTGTACGAATGATGGGAGGTACCATAATTGTTGTGGGAAATGTAACAGAACGCATGGGAATCCAAGCAACAAGAGGGATGATTATCTGCCTTGGTAAACTCGAAATGATATTGCCCACCTACAAGTACAGTGGTACATCTGAGAGAGAGATTGTGAACTACTATCTTCGTTATCTGAAGTCGCGAAGGCCAGATTTTTTGGAAGAAGATATTGATACAAGCGATAAGTGGATGAAGTTCATCGGAGATTTTGCAGAAGCTGATACAAACGAAGAGATTTTCATACGTGCCTTTTCAAACACCCACTTGCTCTCGGAGGTTAAGAAATGAGTTATAGTGTGAATAAAGGAGCTCTAAAGACTATCAAGACAATAATGGATAGTAAGGATGCGCTGGATTGTAGAGTGGAAGAGAACAATAATGGTGCAAAGATAATTGATGCTGGAATTGAGTGTACGGGTAGCGCAGAGCTTGGAAGACTCATTGGAGAGGTGTGTTTGGGAGGTCTTGGTTCAGTCAAACTAAATATAATGTATATCGGAGACCTCGAATTACCTGCAGTAATTGTAGGAACAGACTATCCAAAGATTTCTACTCTTGGATCACAATATGCAGGATGGACCATCAAAGTTGGAAAATACTTTGCAATGGGTTCGGGGCCAGCAAGAGCTTTAGCTCAAGTAGAAAAGAAACTGTATGAAGAGTTAGATTACAAGGATAAATCGAAAAAGGGAGTCATAGTACTAGAGAGTAGAATAAAGCCCAATGATGAAGTTACAGAATATATTGCTAAGAAATGTGGAATTTCCACTTCAAACCTGTACTGTATTGTAGTACCCACAGCAAGCATAGCAGGGTCAGTTCAAATATCATCCAGAGTTGTTGAGGTGGGCATGCATAAACTCCACGAGATTGGTTTTGACCCTGAACGTGTAAGAAGAGGGTTTGGTGTGGCGCCCATTGCACCAGTTGCGAAGAATGATAATAGAGCAATGGGAGTGACTAATGATTGCATTCTCTATGGTGGACGGACAACCTATTTTGTAAGGTCGGAAGATGATAATTTGCAAGAGATTGTGGATAAGGTCCCGTCGTCAACATCGGAGCAGTATGGTCAGCCCTTCTATGACCTCTTCAAGAGCTTTGACTTTGATTTCTATAAGGTGGATCCTCTACTCTTTAGTCCTGCAGAAATCACAATCAACCACATTGAGAGCGGAAAAGTATTCCGCGCGGGTAAACTTAATCCTGAAGTCCTAAAGAAATCGTTAGGCATGTAGCCTAGATGGCCTAAGTTATATCCATCTCTTGGACTTCCTCAGTTTCGACTTCATCCGCTTTAACAACTACTTCCGCTTTAGGTATAGGATGTTTGAATGCCTGCCAAATCATCAAGGTACCCAAGAGGGAAATGAAAGCACAGATGATGAAAGTCCATGTGAATCCTCCAGTGAATGGGATAAACCACCCGAAGAATGCAATGAGGGGCATTGAAATCAGCAT
>JABCSP010000178.1 GCA_018238825.1 Candidatus Thorarchaeota archaeon
AACTGTCACGATGGTCACTTCCAGTTCGGAAATGAATATTCAACATGACTCTATTTGATTCTTCTGCTAAGTCATTTTCTCATTTGATGTGTACGAATTCTACAGCATCGTAATCACAAACGATTGCACAGAGACCACAGCCATCACATTTGTCGTTCTTGACAACTGCTTTTTTATCTCTCATCTGAATTGCTACAAATCCCCCATCGGCACAAGCAATAACACATTCTTTGCATCCCGTGCATTTTTCAGCTATAATTCGTGCAACTACAGGTGGAAGTTTAGTTAGCGCGGTCCAACTAGTTATCTTTGGAAGTGCTTTTCCAATCATTGAATCAAGTGATTCGTAACCTTTTCGCTCCATAAACTCTGTTAGACCACTGGTCATGTCTTTAATGATTGAAAATCCGTGCCACATGACAGCAGTACAAACCTGTAAGGTTCTGGCTCCCACCATCAGATATTCTATTGCACTAGACCAGTTCTCAATTCCTCCGATGCCTGAAATTGGAATATTCGGATGTGCTTTTGCAATCTGGGATACAAATCGAAGTCCCAGCGGCTTAACCGCCGGTCCGCAGAATCCACCATAGGTGCTCATCTGCTCGGTGTTATCCATTCCATAAGCAATAGGTAAGGGAGTTGCAGTTTCAATATCAATACCAATCAGAGACTCCACTGTATTGATGGCAGAAATGGCATCAGCTCCTCCTTTGACAGCAGCATTTGCAATGGGAACAATGTCTGTGACATTAGGAGTTAGCTTTACGAGCAGTGGCAAATCAGTTCCTTTCCTAGCTGCTCGTGTTACTTGTTCAACTAAGGTCGGGTCTTGTCCGATGAATGCCCCCATGTGTTTTTCCGGTGAACCATGAGGACAGGACACATTGATTTCAATAGCATCGGCCCCTGTCCGGGACATAGTTTCTGCTAGAGCGGTCCATCCCTCCGGTTCTATTCCACTCATTATACTTGCAATGAAGATAAAGTCCTCTGGGGCTTCTTGCTTGATTTTTGGAATCCAATCCTCAGTCCACGTTGTAAGAGGTTTGCGGGAGAGTAGCTCGATATTGTTCATACCGATTGCCTTTCCATTCTTACGGAGGACTCCTAACCTAGTTCTCGGATCGACTGTAGGTTCCTCTGTAACAGTCTTCATGACCGCACCTCCCCACCCAAGTTTAGCTGCTCGTATAATATGACGAGCATCCATTGTCGGAGGAGCGGAGGATAGTATGAAAGGATTCTTGAAAGTGAGTCCAGCAAACTCTACAGAAAGGCGATTATTCGACATGGCTTATCGATTCTCCATCTCAGAGGTATATTGCATTCCTCCATTAAGTCTTTAGGGGAATGATTTCATGTTCTTGATGCTTCATGAATAAGGTGGTACTATGACAGACGATTTGGTCCCTGAAGATTTGAGGAAAGAATACACAAGAGAAGAGATATTGGAACTTGAAAAGAAGTTCCTTGCTCCTGCTGTAGGACATTATTACCAAGATCCAGTCCTCTTTGTAAACGGTGAGGGTGCAGTTCTTGAAGATAGTTCAGGAAAAAAGTACATCGATTTATTCGCAGGAATTTGTACAACAATTACGGGTTATAATCATCCAAAGTATGTTTCCACAATCAAGTGGCAGGCTGAACGTCTAGTATACACTAGCTCTCTCTATGCAACAATCCCATACGCTGTGCTTGTGAAGCGCCTTGCTGGGATTGCACCAAAAGGTTTGACTCGTTCATTCATAGTTAATAGTGGGTCCGAAGCAGTTGAAGCGGCACTTTTCATGGCTAGAAAATTCACTGGTAATCCATACATAGTTGCTTGTCAACGAGCATATCACGGAAGAACCACCCTTGCGAGAGAGCTCTCTAGTGCAGGATGGCGAACTGTACCTGAAGCTCATCCATCAGGTGTTCGATTTACACCATTCGGTTACTGCTATAGATGTCCCTTTGGCAAGGAACATCCTGGTTGCGATATGGAATGTGCTCGATACCTTCGAGAAGTAATTCGAACCCAGACCAACAATGCTATTGCTGCCTTCATCGCTGAGCCAATTCAAGGAGTTGGAGGTATTGTTCAACCACCAGCTGAATACTTCAAAATAGTGCACGAAATCGTGAAAGAATATGGTGGATTGTACATCTCTGATGAAGTTCAAACTGGATTTGGTCGCACTGGTGACAAATGGTGGGGAATTCAACATAGTGGTGTAGAACCCGATATCATAACTCTAGCAAAGGGATTTGGAAGTGGGATACCAATTGGTGGTTTTGTCACTCGTCCCGAATTAGCAGAAGATTATTCGGTTGCTGATGGATTTGCTACCTTTGGAGGTAATCCTCTTTCATGTGCAGCTGCTGTAGCTGTAATTGACATCATTCAAGAGAGCAACTACCTAGAGAGGGCATCAAAACTTGGAAATGAGCTGAAGAAGAAACTTCAGGCTCTTCAAGAAGATCACAAGATTGTAGGTGATGTTCGAGGTCAAGGAATGATGTTGGGAATTGAACTGGTGAGAGACAGAGAAACAAAAGAACCTGCAATTCAGGAGATGCTGCAGATCATGGAATACTGTCGTGAGAAGGGCTTACTTATTGGTAAAGGCGGTCTAGATAACAATGTTATTCGACTCCAACCACCTTTAGAACTCACTAGTGAGCAAATAGATGAAGCCTGTTCTATTCTCGGTGATGCCTTCTCAAAAGTCGAGAAATAATCCTTAGATATCCGTCAGACTACCATAGCTATCTGGACGGCGGTCTCTGTAGAACTGCCAGACATTCCGAACCTCACGGATCATATCCAGGTCAACATCTGCAACTACAAGCTCTTCTTGATCTCGAGACCCTTTGACAAGCATCTGACCTCGTGGATCTACAACATATGAGCTTCCGTAGAATTGACCTGTTTTCCATGGCTCCTCGCCCACTCTGTTAATAGCAGCGACAAAGTACCCATTAGCAACTGCATGAGCTGGCTGCTCGATACTCCAAAGATGCTCTGAAAGCCCCGCTACCGTTGCTGATGGATTGAATACGATTTCTGCACCATTCAATCCAAGTGCCCTTGCTCCCTCAGGAAAGTGACGATCATAACAGATGTACACTCCTATTTTTCCAACTGCGGTTTCAAAGACAGGATAACCAAGATTACCTGGACGGAAATAGAATTTCTCCCAGAATCCTGGGTCCAAATGAGGGATGTGCATTTTTCTAAACTTACCAAGATAGGTACCATCTGAATCGATAACCGCAGCAGTGTTGTAGTAGACTCCTGGTACCTTGTCCTCTTCATACATTGGGACAATTAGGACCAAGTTGTTCTTCTTGGCTAGTTTCTGCATGCGTTCAGTAAGAGGGCCTGGAATTGGTTGTGTATACTTGTACCATTTTCGATCTTGTTCAGCACAGAAGTAGGGTCCATAAAACAACTCTTGGAAACACAGAATCTGAACTTCCTGCTGTTTTGCTTTTGCTGCAAATTCTTCATGTTTCTGTATCATCTTCTCGATGCCTTCAGCAATGGCATCGTCACTTGAAACATCATATTCCCACTTAGCCTGTACAAGTCCCACACGTACGTTTCTCACTACTATCTCTCCTGAACAAAGGAGATTCAAGACAGGTTTTTTCATCTAATAGGGATTTCCCAAAGCGATTTATGGAAAGAATGCATGTAGTTTTGAGAGGACCTTCTATGACAGAGTTAGATCTCATTATCAAGAATGGCAAGGTAGTGACAGCTTCTGATACATATGTAGCAGATGTTGGAGTTCGTGATGGAAAAATCGATACAATTGCAACAAATCTAAGCCCTGAAGCTGATACTAAGGTCATTGATGCAAAGGGGAAGTATGTCTTTCCAGGCGGAATTGATGTACACGTGCACCTGCAGCTTCCTTTCTCAGGTACTATCTCAGCTGATGACTTTGAAAATGGTACAAAGGCTGCTGCGTGTGGCGGAGTTACGACATTAATTGATTTTGCAATACAGGCGAAAGGTCACTCAATTATGGATGCAGTTGAGGCTCGAAGAGCTGAAGCAGACCCGAATGTGTGTGTCGATTATGGATTACACGCTGCAATCACAGACTGGAATGAAAAGACGCAGGCTGAGATTAAACAGGTCATAGATTACGGAATTCCCACTTTCAAGATGTTCATGATCTACAAGAATGAGGGTTGGATGGCTGATGATGGCATGCTATTCAGTGCATTAGAGGAAACTGCCAAACATGGGGGTCACATTGGAGTCCACGCAGAAAGTGTGGATGTATTAGACATGCTAATCGAGAGGTATGCTAAAGAGAAGGAAAAATGGGGTGCTTATGGACACACTCTCTCCCGACCGGACTACACAGAAGAAGAGGCGATACTTCGTGCCCTAAAATGGGCAGAGGTCACAGGAGGTCAACTCTACATTGTCCATATGTCCACCGGAGCGGGAGCAGATGCTGTCCATGCCGCTAAGGAGCACGGAGTCAATGTCTATGCTGAAACATGTCCTCAGTATTTACTATTGGATGATGAAGTCTTCAAGGGTGAAAATGGACACCTTTACGCCACTTGTCCTCAGGTCAAGAAACCTCATGATAGTGAACGATTATGGAAAGGATTACTGAATGGCGATGTTCAGATAGTAGCTACTGATACATGCACTTTTGATACTAAACAGAAAGCTGCATGGAATGGTGACTTCAGAAAGATTCCCTTTGGAATGCCTGGTGTTGAAACCATGGTCCCTCTGATGTATACTGAGGGTGTTGGAAAGCGTGGTTTCACAGTAAATCACTTGGTTTCCCTTGTTAGCACCAATCCTGCCAAATTATTTGGTATGTATCCCAAGAAGGGAACTATTGCCATAGGAAGTGACGCTGATATTGTTGTCTTTGATCCAGAGAAGAAGATAACATTGAAAGCTGAAAATCTACAGACAAATTGTGATTGGAGTCCCTTTGAAGGTTGGAAACTCGTGGGTTATCCAGCAGTAACGATTTCAAAGGGTGAAATAGTGGCAGAAGATGGAAAGTTCGTCGGTAAGGTCGGACATGGAGAATTTCTCAAGCGAGCACCTTATGGGAAACTCTGAGGAAACTATCCAGTCAACCGTTTCCCGAAACCTAGACATTCCTGGACATTGAGTCCGGGATGTTGTTCGGATCCAGTTCATACCTGTAGGCTCTTTGTATCAACATTCAGGTTCGGAATATGGTCTTGTGGGGAGCTTTTAAGCCCATACAAGAATGGTCTTTATTCAACTATTGGTTTCATTGATGTCCAGGTTCGTCCAGGAT
>JABCSP010000179.1 GCA_018238825.1 Candidatus Thorarchaeota archaeon
ATGCAGCAGGGGTTAGAATTATGGATCAGAATAAGTAAGAAAATTGGTTTCCTGCTCATTTTATTTATCGTTAGGAGTTGAAAAAAGAAATTATCAAGAGTTAATTTGTTAACCATATTATAGAATAAGTGCTGCAAGAAGAGCCCTTAGTTCTCAAGCAAGAACCGAGGACTCTCCTTTAGCAGGTGAATGAAATGAACTAATAGTTGCAGTTCTTCATCACATTTCTACATATGACTATCAATAGCCGCAAACATATCCACACTTCTAATAGGCTTTGTTAGAAAATCTAACGCACCTGCATCCATTGCTTGTTTCTTTATTGTTTCATCAGCACTTATGAATAATATTTTTGCATCTGGATTGATGTGCAAAATTTCCTTTGTTGAAGTGACTCCATTCATGATTGGCATTCGATGATCCATCAAGATAATGTCTGGTTTGGGATTCAATCCGTTGTATACCTCAATAGCCTCTGCTCCATCATATGCATGTCCAACAACTTCATGATTACCTATTGACAGAATTCGGTCTAAGACCTTGTGTAAAAAGGTATCATCATCTACGATTAATATTGAAGCCATCATTGATTACCTCCATTATTAATTTCATTGTTTTCTGTAGAACATCTAAGTAAGAGAATGAAGTTTGCACCTTTCTCTGGTTTACCTTCTACCCTATCTTCCACTCTTATATATCCCCCATAATTTTCTAGTACATGTTTAGCTAAAGTTAGTCCCAGTCCAAGACCACGCGCGCTATCTCTTCGATGTGTTAGTTGTTCAAAGATGGCTGACTTTTCTATGTCAACAATACCTGGTCCATGATCTTTCACTTGGATCTTTAAAAATGGAGTGTGTGGCATTGATTCAACTTCCACTTCAACCTGAACTCGTGCTCGTGTATCGAATTTCATTGTATTGTGCAATAAGCTCTTGAAAACCTCAATTAGGTATTCATCAGCAATCACATCATACTGACCTGGCTCAATATTAGTTTTGAGAATCATGACTTTGTTGGGAAACGCGAAGTCGACAGACTCCTTTGCAGCTAGTAGAGACTCGCTAAGGTCACAAAGGAACGTTTGAGGAGCTCTCTTTGTAATTCTCAGGAGTTTCTTCACATTGGATATCAGGTTTGAACCCCGTTCAACCTCGGTTAAACTATCTCGGAAAAGATTCTCTAGATTAGTTGGCAGATTTTTTGAATACAGCGCTACTTCTATGGTTGATATTATCTCTTGATTTATGTTGGTTAAATCATGCGTCATTAGATCCAATAGAAATTCGACTCGCGCTTGCTCATGTCGCAGTTCATCCAGGATTCTATTCTGTTCATTGATATTTCGAAAGATCCCTGCTGCTGCAATAATCTTCTTTCCCTTATAGATGGGAAATAGGCGACCTTCTACTTGGATAGGATTACCTTCCTTTGAAACAAATGTGCTTACGTAATTAGAGATACTTGCACCCCTGAGAACTCTTGACATTGCTTCTTCGGCTCTTCGTAGATATCCAGGGAAGACGAAATCCCTCAATTTGACATTAGCAAGCTCTTCTTCGTTGTATTGGAGGGTTTTCAGCCAAGTTGGATTTACATACTCAACTGTACCATCCTGTTTGATACTCTGAATAAGATCACTTGTTCCATCAACGAAAGAATGAAATATTTTTTCGTCTTTCAACTAGATCTCTCCTTTAATTTCGTTTTTTTATTTTTTGAATTCATTTCATATCACCACGTTTTCTAGATATGGAGCCCAAATCTGATTACTTTCTCTTCGTGCAGATTGAATCAAAGAATCAGCAATATGATTTCCACAGCTACTCGTGAGATGCTCCATTATTTCTCTGATGAAATATTCAAGAGCATCGCACATATCATCCAAATCTACAGGGGTCATACTTTCCTCAAGAATACATCTTATATGTATATCATCAGTTCGAATAATTCTACTAATCCGTGGATGGTAGATTCTACCCTGGTTACGAATTGTTTGGAAAATTGACTTCATTTCTCGTTTTCCTATTTTTGAGGAACCTCTAAAAACAAGATTAGAAAGGACACATTGGTTCAGTAAAACGAGTCGCTTTTCGACTGAAATTCTTTGAATGAAGCCATTATTGATTAAAAGACCAAATTCAGCTAATAGCAATTCTTGGTCTTGGATGATCATATCATTTGTAAGGTTAGATAGCGAAGTTTGCCCATCTAATAGAGAAATCACACTTATAGTTGTACTTGATAGTGCTAATGGATTTGTCTTCTGGAAAATTATTGAAGCTGCTTTTTCTGCAAGTGCAAGTATATCATCATCCGATGGGATGTATTGTAATTTCACGATACCTTGCCAATATGCTTTTGAAATAATTTCAATTACTTCCTTAATGGGTAATCTTTGAAATCTTGCAATATTCTCAATTGACTCAGTTTCTTCAAATCCTAATAAAATTTTAGAAACTTTGAAGGCTACGCTAGGCGACTTTAATTTGCATAATGACGGCCTCCAGTGATACATTTTGATGACTTTTGTCCTGGCAGTTATTTGCTCATCAATGAAAACTCTTCTCACATATTCATCATAATCTCTGAACAAACTCGCGTCGATGCCATCCGCATTTTTTAGGACTGCAAAACTATCTTCAAATTCTCGAATAATTGTCCTCAATTTACTACGAGCTTCATTTGTTTCTCTAGAAGCAACAAGAGCACCGATAATCCAATCTCCTCCCTCGACAAGAAGTATAGAATCTGATCCGTAAACCGTCTTCCAATTTGAATCCTTCTCGCCATTCAGTTCTCCCATAAAACTTGTCATGGCAGAAACAAAACCTGAAAGAACTTGTGGATCTTGACCTTCTTCAATAAATGAGTGAGAATATGGTGAAAGGCCGCTATTCCTATTCATGATCATTAATAATTTCTCGTTTGATGAGGTGTGAGTCGCTAAGGTTTCTGGGAGTAATTTCCAGGTGAGATCAACGGATTTGAAATATGTCTTATCTTCAATCACATTTGCACACTCCATTTGTAATCACTGCTAATGGCAAAATAATTTCAAAAACTGCTCCTTCATCATCTCTACTTGGAGCTAGTATTATTGACCCACCCATTGTTTCAACAACTTGCTTCGAGAGATACAATCCAAGACCTCCACCTCTTATGGAAACTCCTTTTTGGAATAGTTTCTCTCTTACTTCACTGGCTATTCCTTTTCCATTATCTGAAATTCGAATCAGTACATTATTACTGGACTTCGTTAATTCAATTACGACAATGCAATCTTCACCTGCATGGACAGCTGCATTTCTCAGTAGATTCTCAAATACAAGGGGTAGTAAGTTGCTACTAGGAACCATCAATGATGCTGGATCTTGGTTTTTGATTAAATTGATAGTTAGACCAGTATGAATTTCCTGAGCACTCCGTGTTACTTTTTCAATAATTTCAGTCAAGCAATTGTCTTTCACACTATCTGAACGACTAAATGCGTTTAGTAGATTTATCATTCGGCCACATGCAAATTCTGTGGAATTGAAAATATCCTTCAAATCTTCACCTGGATGCTGATTGATCATTCTTGCAAGGTCAACATTTGCTAATATCACTCCTAGGTCGTTTTTGATATCATGACGTAGGAGTGATGAATACAATTCTAATTCTCTATGCTGTCGTTGCTGCAATTGTAGAAGTTCTCGTCTTTCTACAAAATGACTCAATTCAACCGCAAGAGTTTCTAACATAACACTCTCTCCCCTAAGAAAAGGTCCATCGAATCGCTTTGGTCTCTCTTCTATGTAAAACACCTCTAGCTTCCCGATTTCATTCACGGAGATTTTAATCGGTGCTGTAAGCTTCCAATTTGATTCTGCGAAATTGACTGATGTGATTATATCTTGTCCAATTGATACTCGAACACAAGTAATGTCTGGATATTGCCAAGCTTCAGGAATTAAATGCACAAATGTTGTTAGTATGTCATTCAAAGGCTGGTTATTATCAGAGAGGAGATTTGCTACATTACGAAGACAAACGAGTTGGTGCGCCATATTGACAAGTTCAGTCTGGTTCGATTTTGTCATGCTTAGATCGGTTCTTCCATTCACATCATCTTGTGGTTTCATAAGCTAACCTCCACTTTCTTAGTCAGAATTTGTTCAACAAGAATAAATAATTGGACCATGTCCAGAGGTTTGTGAAGACAAGGGTAGGTCGAGTTTATCGCTGGTGCACCATTTTCGGATTTTGTTGCAATCTTTATGAGTGATGTCGTTTCTTCATTTTCAATAGGACTGCAAAATATTCCATGTACGCTATCTTTAAGAGCTTGTTCAATAAGCTCTTCGACTGTATAATCAGTCATCAATATCACTATTGCATTGGGAATGAGTTTATTCAATGTAGTACAATTTTCTATTGCATTAGCGAGAGGAAGTTCAATATCAATGAATATTAGATCGATTTGAAGTTTATTTTCTGCAATTGCGATTACTTCTAGTTCATTAACTGATGTCAATACTTCGTAGCCTTTCTGCGATAAGACTCGTTTCATTGTTTTGAGAAGATTTGAATTATCGTCAACAATTATTATTTCAAAATCTTTAAAGGTTTGCTTTAATACACTTTGAATTGCTCTCTTTAAAAGATTTGCTCTATTGTGTGTTGGAATTATTACACTTACTAATATTTTATTCATTTTCTTTTTCTCCAAAATATAAAAGGTTCATACCATTTAATTTTCTTTAATTCAGGGTGCATAATTTCTAATTCTTCTTTAATTGTTCCACCTACTAAAAGCACCACAAAAAAAGATGTTAACTTACTTAAAAAACTCATTTCATTTCCTCCAATAATTTCTTTCTATGTTTTACACACAATGGAACATGCCAACCTCTTTCTCCAAATTCTTTATCTAAATCTGTATCACAAAGTAAACAAGTTCTTTTTGAAGTTTTCAATGCAATATCTTCAATGCTTATTTTTATTTCTTTCATTTGTATATTTCATCTTTTAGATTATTCAAAATGTTTTATAATAATTTGATATGCTTTTTCAACATTTAAATTTTCTTCAAGAAATCTTTCCCCGTTTTTCCCTAACTCCTCTCTTAACTTTTTATCATTAAGTAATTTTTCAAAATTACTTTTATATCCCTCTAAATCACCAGTTTCAGACCATAGCCCTGCTTTCACTTCTTGAAGAAACTGTTTAAGGTCAGTATTTTTATCAGTTGACGCTAAAATTGGAATACCAGCATTAAAATAATCAACAACTTTGCTGGGCATATTGGGT
>JABCSP010000180.1 GCA_018238825.1 Candidatus Thorarchaeota archaeon
TACGAACCATCTTCGCACCTAGACGTCTTGCCAGTTTGAGGATACGAACGGTCGAACGAGCTTGCATCGCTTCATTGAACATTACTATTGGTAATATAAAAGCCATAACAAAAAATGGTAGACCAATGGTCCATAGAAGAGCAAGAGTAGTTTGGTAGATTAGTTCAGTTTGTGTAAATTGAACACCAGACATAACTGGAAGGATTATCGGGTTGTAGAATTGACTAACAAACATAGTTATTGGGAATGCAAGTAGGGCATATCCACCTAGCATATTTGCAATCCATCTTCCTACGCCTTGTGTATCTGGGCAATGTCTCATTTCTAAATTGTCAGTTTTAAGATGGGTTACAACTCCTGCATCATTTAGAACCCAAGTCGGCATGAATAGCAAAAGGGCTATTGGAACAAAGAGAAGTGCCCCCATGAGAGAAAGACTTGCATTGAATAGGGGTGCTATCTCTGGGGTTGGAGTGTATCCAATAGGGAATAGAAAATCTTGAATAACATCACTGAACATTTGGGCTGATGCTACACTGAAGAAAGCAGGAGCTGCAGCTCGACGTATTATTTGACTACCACCAAACTCACGACCAATATCCATGATATTCATTTCATATCGAGCAGTTTTTACAACCTTGGTAATCAATAGAATAACAACAGCAATAGGTACGGCGAATAACAGATACTCGATAACGAGAATGGGAATGGCAATAGCCATAATTGTTGCAATATCAGTTCCAAGTGTTGTACTCATAGTTTCTGGGAACAAGTGTGTTGATGGAACATTGGTTGTTACTGTAGTAATTAGCTGAATAGCAACCAGTGTTCCAGCTATAAACATGAAAAATGGTAATAGAAATCTTGCCTTACCCATTCTGATGACCTCGATACAACGATGAAGAGGGTTTGTTAAGGTTTCCGAGAATTCTGTCAGTGTTTAACCGATTTAATATTCATCTGATTAAAACAGACTAAACATCTGCCAAAGCGGCGGAATACATAGTACGAGTATCACCATGCATATCAAGAACAGCGCAATTCTACTATTTGAAACCTTGACTGTATCATTGAGAGGTCCTGGATGGTTTCCACCTGAGGATAGTACAAGGATTAGGATTGCCATCATGTAGTAACCTATCAGAAGCATGACCAGAATTCCAGCCCATCCGATTTGCTTGTGCCTCTTCGGACTGACGATTGCCCTGAGTGCGTGACCACCATCAAGCTGTGCGATTGGAAATAGGTTGAGAGCAGTAACTAGCATACCCACCCAAGCTGCAAAAGCTACCGGATGGAGATAGATTGTTCCTCCAGCAGGTATGAAATCAACGAACAGGTATTCCATCAAAATGAACAGAATTGGAACTGCTAGTGAACCAGATTGTTTTGGATAGGCATTCTCGATTGCAATCAGTTGCTCTCCGGTAACCGGGACAGACATAAAAAATCCAACTACAAGTACAACAAGTGTAACAACAAATCCTGCGATGGGTCCGGAGAGACCCATGTCGAGCAAATCTTTTCGGTATGAAGGGGGGCTCTTCTGTACGATGAAAGCACCAAAGGTACCGCCAATCTGAGGTAGACCAGGAAGGAAGTAAGGTAGTGATGCCTCAATTCCCAACCGTTGACTCATTTTGTAATGGCCCATTTCATGGGTGAATATAATTCCCATGAGAGAAATCACGAAGATAATAGTTGTAAATGCAATATCCCATACTGTCCAACCACCGGGATAGAATAAATCAAGAAATATTGGACTAGTTGCCTGAAGGAATCCACCTAGCGAAATGCTAGCAAGTGTAGCAATGAAGAGAGCATAGTTGATCTTATTGTTACTTGGCTTGGACTTTTGTTTGGGAATAAAACGAATTAGATATTCGCCTTCTCTCTCGTTTCGCCATTTCACGAAAGGCCAGACTTTCAATGATGCCGTACTCTTAGTAATTTCCTGGAAGACGATTTCCTGTTCTTCATTACTTGGGATGAAACCTTCTGCCCATTGTACAACAAATGTAGGCATTCCATATTCAAGAAGACTCATCTTGATATCGAATTTCCCTGCTAGAATCTCGCTCAATTCAGCAAAGGTCGGATATGTAATGACGCTGGTTGGTTCGTCTTCAAAAGCCAATATTGTCTGGTCTCCAAATACGCCTAGGTACGGAATTTTCCTTTGAAGCATTAAAAGGATATCCGCTCAGGCATAGTTGTTACTGGGTGTTGTTTAAAACGCACTATAGTTCAAAATTATTTGCAAACTCAAATGCACCATGAACAGTGTCCAGTAGATCCATTGCGCTCTTGACAGAACCAGCTTTCTCAAATTTCAATCCTTTTTTCTCTAGCTGCTTAATTAGACGATCTCTTGGTTGTGGCCGAGTCGCAAGTATGATTGTCTTTGCTTTGAAATGGTGATATTTTTCATCCTGAAGAACAGTGACTCTCTTGCTATCAATCTGAGTGACCTCTGCATTCAGGTGACTAGGAATATTCTTCTCTTTCAGAGCCTTTAGGATTACCCAACGTGATGTTCGGCCAAGATCAACTCCAAGAGCTTCATCAGCCTCAATTATCTGAACAGAATCAGCTTTCGAAGAAAGATACAGTGCAGCATAGCAACCCAATGCCCCACCGCCTAGCACGATAACATCACCCAATTCATCAGGATTAAGGGCGATTGCATCATAAGCACTGGTTACATGGGACAACTCTACCCCTTCAATCGAGGGTGCACCTGCTACAGTACCTGTGGCACAAATTGTGCAATCAAACCCCTCAGCTGAAATCGTACTGGATTTTGCAAGAGTATTGAGTCTGATATCGACATTGAGTTTTTTGAGTTCACGAATCATGTAACTCACGTATGCTGCAAACTCACCTCGACCTGGAATCTTTGCGGCCAGATTGAGGAGACCACCCAATCGTTTCTGCTCTTCGAACAAGGTAACACGGAATCCTCTCATAGCTAAGACCCAAGAAACCTCCATCCCAGCAGGTCCACCTCCAACTACTGCAATCTTACCAAAACTTGGAGTACCCAACAATTTTGTTCCTTCATAACCAGCAAGAGGATTGATTGCACATGTCACTGGTTCAATCATGAATACGCGGTCTAGACAGCCCTGATTGCAAGCAATACACGGTCGGGTTAGAGATTGCGTCCCATCTCGAGCTTTTTGAGGTAGTCTTGGGTCGGCAATGAATCCCCTTGACATTCCGATGAGTTGTGCTTTTCCTCTCTTCAAAATATGCTCAGCTACTGATACACTGTTTATCCTATTACTTGCAACCACTGGAACATCTACAACTTCAGCAATTCCTTCAGCTAGATATGCATAGTGACCGCGTGGAACATCCATCGTAATCTGAGGAACACGCGTTTCATGCCAACCACCAGTAACATCAAAACAATCCACTCCGGCTTCCACAAGTCGTGGAGCAAGTTTCTGATTATCTTCCAAGGTCAGCCCATCAGGAACAAAGTCCTCACCACTCATTCGATACATAATTGGAAATTCATTACCTACAGCTTTCTTAACAGTTTCAACAATCTCAAGAGGGAACCTTGATCGGGATTCGAGGTCTCCACCATATTCATCAGTCCGCTGATTGGTTGCTTTAGCGAGAAACTGATTGATGATATAGCCTGCAGAGCCAATTATCTCTACTGAATCAAAACCTGCTTTCTTTGCGCGTTTAGCTGCGGCTCCAAAATTTGAAATGGTTTCTTGAATCTCATCCAATGTAAGCTCACGTGAGGTCTCTCTTGTAAGTCTACATTTTACTGCTGATGCTGAAACTGCTTGTTGACCAAGGATTATTGAGTGGGCATATCGTCCAGCATGGTATAGCTGTGCTGCTACTGGAACCTTGAAAGAGTGAATCAAGTCGGTAAGTTGTCTTAGACCCTTGATGTGTTCATCTCGAGAAATACCAATCATTGTAGGACCGCCCATTCCTAGATGCTCGGTGTAACATCCTCCAACAATAATCAGTCCAGGCCGGTATCTTGCTCGTTCCTTATAGAATGAAAGGAGTTTATCCGTTACAATCCCATCTTCGCCACAGTACCCCAGATGAGTTGCAAGAAAGATTAGACGGTTTTCTAAATCCATATTGCCTATTGAGATTGGTTCCCACAGAATTGGTTTGGGGGATATATTCTGAGCCATACCAACACATCATAATTTCTTGTAGATATAGTTGTCCACTCAAGAATCATGTTGCGAGAGTTCTGAGAATTCCATCTAATGCACCATCAGGGCCCTTGAAGATTCTAACTCGAAATTCAACTCCTAACCTGTCAGCAATGCCTTTGCAGGCGTTCATATCCACTCCTGGAATATCGACAGCTGAGAACTCAACTCGCATTAGCGGTTTGCATCTTTCAGCAAACTCCAGTATCGAGTCATATGACATTCTACCAAAACTTGGTTGACATAACCGTAAGTAAGTATCAGGATCGGGAGCATTGAGTGAAATCTGAATTCTATCAAGACCAGCTTCAGCTAGCTCAGCTGGGATATCTCTCTCAGGATGAATAAGAAGTGCCAGTCCATTAGTATTCATTCTAACGGCAACATCGCTTATGCTTTTGATATTTCTAATTGCCGCTAATGTTCCTTCAATATTTATTGTGGGTTCACCAAAACCAACAATGGCAACATCATCGAACTCATCAGTCCACGTCTTTTCAATTTCATTAACAAGATCCTCAGGAGTTGGGTCCGCTGCTAGCTCAAGATTGAATCCATATACTCCATCTGAAAATTGACGAACACAAAAAAGACAATTATTTGTACATCGAGCAGTCGGATTAATGTAGAAGCTTGTCCCTCTCCAGTAGGTAAGATTGGACTCTGACATCAACCTTCAAACGGTAAATCGTCGTTCATGCCATTTAATACTGTCGAAAAGGGCGAAAGATATCTTAGAAGATCAGAACAAAATGCACACTTAGCTATAGTTAATATAATAGATGTATATCATAAACTGTGAACAAAAGTGGCAGAAAAGACAAGAAAAGAACTCGCTTCCCAAACCTGTATCCCTTGTAGAGGAGGAATCCCCCCATTAGATGAGATGAAGGTGAAACTCATGCTCGACGTTATTCCGGGGTGGAAGAAGATAGATGGTTCAGTGGATAAGATAGCTAAAACCTACAAGTTCAAGGATTTCAAGGAATCCATGGAGTTCGTAAATAAAGTCGCAGAAATTGCTGAACAAGAAAATCATCATCCAGATATTCTCATCCACTGGAATGAAGTGACTCTCAC
>JABCSP010000181.1 GCA_018238825.1 Candidatus Thorarchaeota archaeon
GACCATCTTGTATCGACACTGCGTGGATCATCCCAGGATGAGCCATCCCACATCTCAACATAATACTGATTATAATCATAATAAGAAACTAGATTGATGAGGGAGAAAGTGTAGCTTTTGTAAATGAATGGATAATAGTCAGGATAGCTGACCGAACCCACATCTTCTTGAGCATAATAGATGTAATAATCACTCTCAACCGAATTCTTGGCCACATCGACGGTGAAAGAAACACTAGTCGATTGGATGAAATCAGATCCAGGATAGTAACTTGTATTCCATATCTGGAATGGTGCGGAATCCCAATGGTCACCACCCGTTGAGTTATAGTACATGACACGTATCGAGTCCCTGTAACAGTGAAGGTTCTCAAATGTTAGGTAAAGATGAACTGGTGTATCCACACGATCGGAAACATCAGGTTCTGTAATATTGTAATATCTTCGATAAAGAAATGTGGAGTTCCACCATGATGCTTCATCTTGATCACCTGAGGTTAGTCCTCCATCTTGAACTCCATATTGTAAGTTTGTAGCCATTGAACCATCATTTGCAACGGGAATGAGGAATAGTACAGTAAATGCAATTAGCGTGAATATCTTGATTGTTGTCTTCATCTTATTCACCGTCCAATGTCAATAAAGCAGCTTGGCTAGGATGAGCAGTCTTGAGCACTTCTAAGTAGTGCATTGCTTGACGACTGACAATTTCTTCATCATTGTACAAATCAACCGTTCGCTGAATCAACCACTCGGGATAAACTGTCGATACTTCTGTGTCACATTTCAGCATAAGGTGCTGGCGACCTTCTTCATCATTGATTCGCATTACGATGTTGGCTTTCTCAAGTTTATTCAGGTGTTTTCGAAGCTTGACATCTGACAAATCTACGTTAACTTTGAGCTGCTCAGTTTCCAAGGGTCCAGCTCTTAGCGCCTGAATAACATCATATGCCTCAAAGTCAAGAATGTACTTTGAAAGACTCTCTGCTTCCGCCCATATTGTTTCAAACAAATCCTTACGTAGTCTTGCCAAGTAATCTCTGTGATATCGCCTAGAAGACTGGAGGAATTGCTCAGCAACTTCTGTGGGTAGATTGCCTTTCCGGATTGCTCGAACTGTATCAAGATTAATCGTTCTCAGAATGAATAACGCTCTTGTCAGATAGATTACTTCTGAAGCCAATCCTTCAACCCAACCAGTTGCAATGATTCCCATCTTGACCAGAGGTCGAAGGATAAGATCGACGTCAATTTTCTTTCCAACTTCCTCATATATCAACTGTTCAAGATCTGTAGATAGAATAGTACCATTTTTCATCAGTGTCCGCACAATTGTTCGACGTACAGGGTCATTGAGAATAGATGCTTGACGTTGCTCAGCGGTCATCTGAGTGTAACGAGCTATCTGCTTGTACAGTTTTGGTACCATTTTCTTATAGCTATCTTCCTCAGTATTGAGAAAGATCTGAGTAGCAATTTCAGGTAGAGCATCCTTGTAAACATCTGGGTCCTCATCAGGACTTAATACAAGGAATACCATTGATGGCATTCCTTTCAAGTGCATATTCAAGCCACCATAATAAACAGCAAGCTTGAAATCATTAAAAGCAAGTGAGCTATAGCCGGGTTTCTGAGACTCCTCAGTCTCACCAAGTGTAGCGATACCATAGACTCTCATTGAAGTTGTGGGGTCAAGCCCCATCTGAAGTTTCTTTGGAGTCTTAGCAGTTACAACTGGCCCAAGCTCGTCATCCCATTTCAATACAGCAAGGCCTTCAGGCATTTTTCAGTTCTCCAATTTTTTGTGAGTCACTGTTGCAGGAAAGTCATTCATTATGCGTATTTTCCCCGCAGAGATAACTCTGAAACAGGCAAGTAACCCAGACCTCTGGTCCCACAGAACTATAGTTCATGTATGTGACAACAGAACTATACTGGATTGTTCCTGTTATGAGTGAGAAGGGTTCAGATTTTCTAATAAGCGAATCTTGGATGAATAATTCACTTAACCATTAGAAAAAAGAGCAACAACCATGTTATTTCCAAATCCACCAATGTTGTGAGTCAGGCCTATCCGAGGATTTTCAACCTGAAGTCCCTTTGGAGCCTGTCCTCTCAATTGTTGGACAATATCTCTAATCTGTGCTACTCCAGTTCCACCTGTTGGATGACCTCTTGCTTTGAGACCTCCACTGGGATTGATAGGTTTTTTTCCAGAAACCTCAGTAATCCCATCCTTTACTGCATTGATTGCCTTTCCTCTTTTAACAAAACCGAGGTCTTCCATGTTGACAAGTTCAAGAATAGAGAAAGCATCGTGAATTTCACACACGTCTACTTCTTTTGAAGTAATACCAGCCATTGTGAATGCGTTCTGCGCTGCTACTCGGGTGGCATTCATCGATGTAAGTGAAGACCGATGTTGGACTGCTAGATAATCTGTGCCATGGCCAACTCCCAATACTTTGATGGCGGAATCCGAAAGACCATGGTCTCTTACTGCTTTGTCGGATGCAATGACAAGGGATGCTGCACCATCACTAGTAGCAGAACAATCATAAAGACGGAGTGGGTCAGCAACCATTCGTGATGTACTTACTTTCTCAACAGATACCTCTTTTTGAAAATGTGCAAGAGGATTCTTTGCTCCGTTTCTATGGGCTTTAACAGGAATAAGCGAGAGCTCGTTTCGGGTTAATCCATAATCATGCATATACCGCCGAGTCATCAATGCTGCAAGGGCGGCGGGTGTTGCTCCGTATCGGATCTCATTCTCATAAGATAGCATTTTGGCTAAAATCGTTGATGCGGTATTCCTATCCACTTGGGACATCTTCTCAACACCAACAACTAAGACCAAATCAGCCATTCCCGCTGCAACCATAGCAAAGGCAGACTCGAATGCACTGGAGCCTGAAGAAGGTCCAGACTCTACACGAGTAGCACCTGCTGGGACAATTCCCAGTTGATCCGCAAGCAGAGTTGATAGATGACCCTGACCTACAAATTCATCGGGGTTCTGAACTCCTACAACTAGATGGTCAAAAGTTGACTCCGTGGTCGATGAGTTTTCCATAGCCTCGAATGCTGCAGTCTGTGCAAGTTCAACAATTGACTCTTTAAGAACGCCGAACTGTGTCATTCCCACTCCGATGATATTGACAGGCTCCACATTCGCACTTCCTTACTCGATAAGAATCAATAGGTCCGCGGTAGTGACCATGGTGCCTACATCAACATTGATTTCTTTCACGGAACCAGATGAGTTAGCTTTGAGCTCATTGAACATTTTCATTGCTTCAAGAATGCAGATAGTATCACCACTCTTGACCTTGTTTCCAACTTTTACTAATACCTCAGTGATTTTCCCAGGCATTGGAGGATAGATTCCACCAGCTACACGAGAACCTCCTTGAGCAGCTCCTGCAGTCTTCTTCACAGCTTCTACCTTTCGTTGTCGCTCCCAGTCAATTTCGCGTTCTTCACCATTAATTTCCAGTGTGATTGCTTTCCCGGCCCGTTTCAAAATCTTAACTGTGTAATCAGTTGCAAGGTCATTGACTATCCAAGAACCATCTTCAGTTAGAGTTGGTTTCATTGTGAAGCTCTGATCTCCAACTTTCACAATCAAAACTCCACCCTCGTCAAGCATCTTAACCTCAACGTCAAAGGGTTTCTTATCCAATGTTACTTTGTATTCTGGACTCATGACTATCCCCTCCGTCTTCCTCGCATGATGTCCTTTCTTCCAGCAGAAGACCAAGTAGAGCTTGATTTATCCCACTGACCTGGGGTGGTCTGTGAAGTTCGACCCGCTACCAAATCAGCCATTCCTGCATCAGACCAGGACTGATCTCTTCCCGCTGATGTTGCAAGAGACCCAGGTCCAGCTCCGTTCATATGAAGTACTGCTGATGCAATAGCAACTTCAAGCTCAGGGGTCATTGTACCTCTACTCTTTCGCTGCGCTTTTCGTTTCAAGAAATCAAGGGCATATTGAGGATAGAGTGCATAAGAAACGAGGTCTCTCTGTACATGTTCAATATCTTTGAGTGCTTCCCGTGCGGCAGGAAGTTCGGGTTCAAGCATATCTGCAGGCCGACAATCTAGTGGCTCTTCATCACCAATTGCTTTCTTCCGTATCTCTGAGTCTATCTCAGCTGGTGGTCGCCCATAATACCCTCGAATGTACTGCTTAACTTCTGTAGGAATCATACTATAGCGTTCGCCTGTAACCACATTCAATGTAGCCTGGGTTCCCACAATCTGACTGGATGGAGTGACAAGTGGAGGATACCCCAACTCAGCACGAACTCGCGGTACCTCTTCAAGAACCTCATCATAGCGATCAAGTGCACCTTGCTCTTTCAACTGATTATCAAGATTGGAAAGCATTCCACCAGGAATCTGAAAGACCAAAACCTGAGGATTAACTCCTTGTAGACTACCCTCGAATTGGCCATATTTTCTCCTGATTTTTCTAAAGTAAGCTGCAATCTCAGATAACAGATTGATATCAAGTCCAGTATCTCGTTTGCTACCTTTCAGAGCCTCAACAATAGATTCTGTTGCGGGTTGTGAAGTTGCCATTGAGAAGGAAGAAATTGCACAGTCAACAACATCGACTCCAACCTCTGCCGCCTTCAGATAGGCCATTGCGGCCATTCCGCTTGTGTAATGAGAATGAAGTTGAATAGGAATGTCTACTTCTTCTTTGAGTTTTGTAACCAGATCAAACGCAGCCTCAGGTGATATGAGACCTGCCATGTCTTTGATGCATATTGAATCTGCATCAAGTGAATAGAGCTCTTTCGCCATCTCTACAAATTTATCATTCGAATGGTAGGGACTTAGAGTGTAGCTTATTGATGCTTGAACATGACCTCCCTCGCGCTTGACGAATTTCATGGGAGCCTCCAGATTGCGAACATCATTAAGAGCATCAAAAATGCGGAATATATCAATTCCAGCTTTTACTGCCTCTATTACAAATAGTTCTAGCACATCGTCGGGGTGCGGCGAATATGCCACAATATTGGATCCACGTAATAACATCTGAAAAGGTGTCCTTGGCATTACTTCTTTGAGAGCCTCTATGCGTTCCCATGGGTCTTCATCAAGAAATCGCATCATGCAGTCAAAAGTTGCTCCACCCCACATCTCCAGTGAATGATAACCTATTTTGTCTATCTTCTCACATATGGGGAGCATATCCTCTGTGCGCATACGAGTAGCAATCAGGGATTGGTGCGCATCACGTAGGG
>JABCSP010000017.1 GCA_018238825.1 Candidatus Thorarchaeota archaeon
CTTGCCTTTAATTGCAGAACAACTTGGGATGAATGTGAATGAACCAGACTCAATCAGAATTCTACCCTATTCATTTATTGTAACAAGTGAGGATAGTGAGAAATCAAGCAAAAGTGAAACAGCCGCAGACTCGAGATTATTGTTATGGATTGAAGATCCAGATGGACAAATTTCACAGGAACGAACTCTGAAGCTGTCATATAAAACAGCAATCCAAAGTGCTAACGATAGGACACAATACAATAGTCAAGGTCTCAGTTGGGCTTTTAGAGACGACAAGAATGATTCTACTACTCCAGTTCTACAAGTACTCGACAGATATTGGACTGATCTAAGCGATACGGGATGGTTGATTCGTGATATTCGATTCCTTAACACTGAAAGAATCGACACTAACATACAGAAAACAGCATTCACTAAGAAAGTGGATTTGCTAAGACACCGCCTTACAAGCTCATTATCAATTGCTGATTGGTTAGGTGTCAACACTATAGATATCTTAGAAACGCATAGAGAAATTACAGAACTTGTGCAGAAATTCGGAACTATCAGATATGTCCCAACTGTGAAAATTCCTGAAAGAAGCATATCTGGCTGGGCGTTCAAGATGAATAGACAGGGTTCTCTGCTTGCTAGAATTAGAGATTATCAGGAACAACTGATTTCTTTTACAAAGATATCCACTAATTTCCCAGAAAAATAGGCATTACTGTCGTAAAGGATTATTACATCGATAGAACGATAAAAATTTCAAGATGAATTGAGGCGTAAATTGAAAATCTATTCCTCATTTGTAAAACCCTCTGTGGTCTGGGGTCCTATGTCATATTATAGGCTCCGCAATACAAGGCACGTATTCAGATATAAATTGGCTTCTACATATTACAGAATATCTTATATGGAGCAGACATAGATTTGCTATCGTATACAGGAAAAGTAAAAATTCCAAATCATTCGAATATTGAAAAGAATGTACAAGTAATATTCAGGTGAAACAAAATGGGAGAATCCCGCGAAAATACACTCGAAGGTGTTCTGAATGAACTTCAGGGAAGTATTCCTGAGATTGAAGCCTGTGCTATAGTAAGTGTTGAAGGACTCCCTATTGTATCAGCACTTCCCACAGATGTAGATGAGGCAAAGGTTGCAGCTATGACTGCAGCAATGTTAACACTGGGGGAGAAGGCTGCAATGGAACTAGGTAAAGGTGAGCTTGAACAAGTAAATATCAAGGGCATCAATGGTTGGCTCCTTGTGGTCCAAGCTGGAATGAACGCCTGTCTCACTGTTTCTACAACTGCAAATGCAAAGCTTGGACTCATATTCTTGGACATGAAACGTGCTGCTGAAAAAGTAGCAGGCATGATTTAGTACAGCTTTAATCACAGCGCCAACTCTATTAGGCTTACATGTTAAATTACCATTACAGAGAGTGTTATTGTTGAATATTACTGGTCCTGTCTATCGATTATACGAATACTTCTTGTACCGTCAGTTAGACAAGGAATTAGCTCCCCGTCACGTTGGTATCATTCTGGATGGAAACCGACGTTATGCCAAGAAACAGGGTATGGAAGTCCCATGGTTTGGTCATCAGAAAGGTGCATCCAAGGTTATGGAAGTACTACGTATTCTCTGGGAAGCAGGGGTCAAGGTATGCACACTCTATGCATTTTCAGTAGAGAACTTTGAGAGGAACAAGGATGAGGTCGAAGAGATCATGTCCTTGGCTAAAGAAAAGTTCGCAGAAGTCGTTGACAACCCCGATGTTCATAAATACAAAGTTCGGATACAAGCTATTGGGCGAGTCGATTTACTACCAGAAGATGTTCAGATTGCAATAATGGCTGCCGAAGAAGAAACTCGGGATTATACAGATCACATTCTCAATGTGGCTATTGGTTACTCTGGTCGAGCAGAACTTGTAGATGCAGTGAAGGCCATTGGCGAGAAGATAGAAGCAGGTACAATGAGCCCTGCTGATATAAACGAAAATGTAATTGAAGGCCATCTCTACACTAATGGTGTACCAGACCCAGATCTCATTATTCGAACATCAGGCGAAGAGCGATTATCAGGTTTCCTTCTCTGGCAATCCGCTTATTCTGAATTGTACTTTGCACAGATTTACTGGCCTGCAGTGAGACGGATTGATATTTGGCGGGCGTTACGTTCCTATGGTGAGCGGTCAAGACGATACGGTAAGTGATTTCAAACAACACAGTGTTTTATATGTCATCCATTTTACTTGTTTGATATTAGGAGTCTATGAGACATTGGCTAGAACTCCAGTTGATGTCTATCGAGGTCTCGTGCAAACACAGCTCGATGACAAAATAGCGGAACAGATTAACTCAGTCGTATCTAGATTTACTGATTTTGTATTTGCTGGCGAAAAACTATCTATTCATCTCAATCGGTTTCTTGATCTCACAACCCGCTTGATAGCATTAATAGACTCTGAAACGAGTGCCAATCACAATCACCTGACGATGTCTGTTGACCTTCTTGACTATCTTACTTCTGCTTCTAAGTGGTGGACAGTCACGCGACAGGAACCAAATATTGTTCTGAGACCTCCTTCCCGTGAAGCTCGTGGTTTCATCAAATCCATTGCTGATCTTCATGTTGGTGGAACAACTCTTCAAAGAATTTCTGGATCTACTGACAAACTCTCTAGGTTTCTTGAAGAACATGAAATTGAGAAATCAGTAGAGGTTGAACGACTCTGTAACGGTATGCTCTCTGCTTGGGCTCTACTTAGTGCATTTGCATGCAAGGGCCAGGGTAGAAATGTTGCGTCAGAAGCTGATTTTGAAACAGCTTATGATGTTGTACGTATACTCCTATTCTATGTCAGCCTTGACGATTTCAAAGCGCTCTCTGTTGTCCGTCAACTAGGAACTCACGCTTTACTTCCAAAGTCTGCTAGTGTAAATTTCTCTCCAAGGTTTGAAAAGAAGCTTAATGCATCAGTCGCTGCAAGTCTTGAGAAAGAACATGGTGAACATCTCATTCAGATGGCAAAGGCTACTTCAGGTGCATCTCGTTCCATTCTCACAAATTCATTGAGACTACTTGGCCAACTTCAAGCAGTGAAACTGGATATTGACCGTCTGGAAGAAGAGCACTATGATGCCATCATTGTTGGTGCATCGGAACTAATAGAGAGTGTCGGGGTATCATCTGATTTTCTTCAAAATGATTCATCAGCTCTGGCTATTTTCAAGAATCTTCGTCCCGGAGATGGAGTTGACGAACGCATTCAACTCTTAATCAGACGACTTGAAGGTTTAATCGTAGATTCTACTGGAAACAGGGATTTCCTCTTACAATACTCTCGTCTTGTACCACGACTTATTGCATTGATATTACTACTTGCCAGTAACACAAAAGATTCTCCAACTGCTCCAATTGAGGACTCTGATATAAAGAGAGGTCTGATTCTTCTTTACAAGTTGATTAGTGGCTAGCTTCCGAGCTTCCAATCAGAATCCGTGCATCAACGACTAGAGTTCCCTTCCCTTTTTCATATACAAAGGTTGGATTACAATCTAGTTCTGTGATCTCAGGATTCTCTGCAATCATCTTGGATACAGCCAACATGACATTGACTAGTGAATCTATATCTCTTGGAGGTTCGCCACGGATACCTTCCAATATTTTGTATGCTTTTAGTTCCTTCAACATCTCTCTGGCATCATTCTCGGTGAATGGAATCAATCTGAAAGACACATCTTTCAAGACTTCAACAAAAATACCACCAAGACCTGCCATTAATGCATGCCCAAACTGAGGATCTTTTGTGACACCCACAATAATCTCTGTGCCCATATCTGCAAAATCAGAAATGAATACACCTCGACTCAGGTCAACATCAATGCCTTTCTCCTTTCCATAGTTCTTTGCATTTTCCATAATCTCGTTGAACGCTTTGCGAACCTCTTCTTCACTCTTAAGATTGATTTTCACTCCTCCTGCATCGGATTTGTGTAAAACATCCTTGGAGAGGATTTTGAGTACTACAGGAAAACCGATAGCTTTGGACTTTTCTATAGCCTCTTCCGCAGTTATTGCAGTGTCATAAGCTGGAATGGGAATTCCATATGCTTTCATTATGTCCTTTGCTTCGTGCTCCAGTACAAACGTTCTTCCCTCTTCGAGGGCAGTTTTGAAGATTTTTTTCGCTTCCTTCATCGCTTTCCAGACCTCTGTTCTACCTGCTACCGCAGTCCGTTCCTTTTATGGTTTATTGGAGATTAGAGTCTTGTTGAATTTATCTCTGTATTTGATTTCCCCATATTGTGCTAACCCTTTTGCTGCAAGTGCCGCTTTTTCACCAGTTGCATATGTTGGTACACCCATCAACTCCATGATTTCTCCTGCCTTAGTTGTGAAACCACCGCCCATAGAAACCACTACAAAGGGAAGATTTGATTGACGTTGATGGTTTGCAATGACATTGGTTATTTCCATGCTTAGACCAGGTGTCTGGAGTAGCATGCCTACAACAAACATATCATACTCTCCACTCTTGATTGCTTCTTCAAAGACAATATCATATCTGGAAGCATTTGCATCTCCGACAACATCAATGGGATTTCCTATTGCACAATATGATGGGAGACGTTCTTTGTAAATTTCTGTTAGTTCCTTTGATGGGGATGGTATAGCTAACTCAAGATCTTCAAGGGCATCTGTGGTCATGACACCCAATCCACCTCCATTCGTAATCATAAGGACTCTATCGCCCTTTGCTGGAGGTTGCATAGCCAGAGCTTTGGCTGCATCAAACATATGTTCAAAGTTATCTACTCTAATTACACCTGACTGCTTGTAAGCTGCATCGGCAATACTATCTGAACCTGCAAGAGAACCTGTATGAGAACTTGCAGCAGCTTTTGCTCTCTGACCCCTTCCTGCTTTGACAACAATAACAGGCTTGTTAGGAGTCACTCTGCTTGCTGTATCAAAGAAAGTACGACCTTTATCTTGATCATACCCTTCTGTGTAATAACAAATGACCTGAGTAGAATTATCTTCTGCAAGATAACAGAGCAAATCATCATCATCCACATCGCATTTGTTACCAAGGCTAACTAGCTTACTAACACCGAGACCTAGCTCAGATGTCCAGTCTGAGATTGCAGCAGCAAAAGCACCTGACTGAGACACTAGTGAAATATTCGCAACATTGCTGGGCTTTGGTCTACCACATCTGTACTCGGGCAGGAAGAAGGTGTCGATATGACTGAGGGTATCCACAACACCGATGCAGTTTGGTCCGATGATGCGTATTCCATGTTTCTTTGCTATCGCTACAACTTCATCCTCAAGTTCTGTGCCAATGGCACCTGTTTCTGAAAAACCACCAGAGATGATGATTGATGCTTTGACACCTTTGGCTGCTATATCCTCAAATACCCTGGGTGTTATTCTGGCGGGTACTGCAATGATTACTAAATCAATTGGATCTTTAATTTCTTGGAGATTTGCAAAACATGGGACACCGAGGACCTGTGTATATTTTGGATTGATTGCGTAGACTTTTCCAGCATATTGAGGTCTGATAAAATTCTGAATGATTGACTGTCCCACACTATTCTGGCTCGCAGATGCTCCATAAATAGCGACACTTTTTGCATTGAAAAATATGTCAATTGACTCCGTATTTCCGCAACTCACGATTTTCACACTCAGATGGACTTTATTGTAACCTAAGAGGTACTTGTTCTTTGCCCTGTGGTCTTAGATAACAATCCTAATAGCCCAATCGATAGTTTCCAGTCAAGAGGCAGAGTCTTGAGATTTGATATTCTTAATGATGGCCATTCTATACTGCATGCTCCCACAGAGGAACTTAATCAGTGGATGAACAAAGCTTTCGAATCACGATTGAGTTCATTTGATAGGAATCTACTATGTTATAGTCCTACTGCCTATCCCTACAAGATTAGAGATCATAAACAAGTGCGGTCAAACAATTTTCCTTCTCTGAGTGTGACTGGCACCTCTTGTTCATTGAATTGTGAGCATTGTGATGGCCAGCTCCTAAAAGGCATGGAGTCAACTATTACCCCCGAATCACTGTATGAACGCTGTTTGGAGATTAAGAATCAGGGCGGAGAAGGAGTCCTGATTAGTGGTGGTTCTGATTCCAAAGGTCATGTTCCGTTGGAACGTTTTGGTAAGGCAATAGGCCGTGTAAAATCAGAATTGGGTTTACAAGTAGTTGTCCACACAGGTCTTGTGACACCTGAAACTGCGTATCAACTTGCAACTGCAGGAATTGATGCGGCAATGCTTGATGTAATCGGTGATGATGAAGTATCATCCAAAGTGTATCACATATCTGATGGTCCACAGAAGATGAGAAGGTCACTTGATATCCTTGAGGAGCATAAGATACCTACAGTTCCACATGTACTCGTTGGATTGAATTATGGACAGATTAAGGGTGAAATCGAGGCGCTTCAGATGATTTCCGAGGGATCTCCTTCAGCAGTGGTCATTATTGCACTCAGTCCAGTCCGGAAGACGCCAATGGAGAATGTTTCACCACCTTCTCCTGAAAGCATCGGTCGTGTATTGACAGTGGCACGTCTTGGATTCCCAGATATTCCAATTCTTCTAGGATGTGCACGTCCTATGGGACAACACAAGATTGACACAGACAAGTATGCAATCAGAAGTGGTACAAATGGTATTGCCCTTATCAGTCAAGAAGGTGTGGATTTTGCAAGGGCGCAAGAACTAAACCCCGTCTTTGAGGATGTGTGCTGTAGTCTTGCCTATAGAGCATTTCTGTAATTCTTTCTTACAATCCAGCCTGCAAGTTCATACCCCAAATCAAAGAACCAGAGACCTACTGCTGCTGGGAAGAGTAATGGCCAAAGTATCGATATTAGGATTACAGAAGTTTTCAGTGTAAATCTGTACTCAAAGAATTTGTATGCCTTCGGGGAAATCTCTTGATTTGCCCAGTCGTTTCCTCGTTCGTCAAGAACGGCTGCAAGAAACATCATAATGACCACTGTAAGCCAATCTAGCCAACTGATAATGGGCGGAAGCCCTACAAACATCACTACTGAAAAGATTAGCACAAATCCCACAACAAACTGCAATCGATTGACTTTCCCTGACACAAGGACCCCAATGATTATGCTCGTCATGAGTGCCAGGTCCCATTCTGATACAGTCATTATGAAACCAAAAAGAATACCAGCAAGAGCAAGTGGAATCCATGAGAGATCTGGTCTGTCTAGTTCGTCAAGAAGGTCATCACCAATTTTCAGGGTTAATCCTGCAAGAAGATAGGCTGAGAAATACACCACCCATTCTATCATACATATTCACCAATCAGAATCAAACAATGATTGTTATAGTGGCCCCTCAGCTTAACTATGACTCGTCGCTGGATATTTCTATCCTCAGATAGCCAATTACATCACTGGAGCCGAGTTGACTTCCGATGATTTCTTGATAAAACTTCGTGATAGTCCTACAAGAGGAAAACAGGAGTGCCAATAGCCTGACCTGGGAGGTTAGTACGGAATTTTGCTCGAACTGCACCACTATTTCCATGCGCTCCAAGCACTTTACCTAAGAATTCCTTTTCCCCGGGTGAAGTCCATTTCACCTTTCGGCTAATAAGGGCGGCTGCCTCCGCTCTGGTCTTAATACTATCAAAAATTAAAATCACTTGATTAGGATGCTGTAGGTGTTTGCCTCTACGATAACTTACGACAACGCCTCTTTGACCAGTTGTAACACTTTTAGACATGCGGAGTTCCTCCTATGGGAGTTCTCGTGAACGCCTCTGGGAATCGGATATAAGACTTACTGAATGAACTTTATTATTACTCCCTACGATTAGCTGATGTCTGGACCACTGTCCTTACTAGAACTAATTGAACTGGATTCTGGACCTTGACTTTGAAAACGAGCATCTTCTTCTTTGCCTTTCTCTAACAATACATCCCTGACTGCCCATCCAACCTGATCTTGTCTTTGTGCCAATTGAAACAATGCAAACCAAGTTTTTCCATCTCCCATGGCTCCTTGACTATATAGATTATCCACCATCATTCTTGTGACACCAATCTTGTCAGTTGCTATTTGAATACCTATAGCTATCCTATTCTGACTATCAACAACTTCTTTGACTCTCCAAGCATGTTGTAAAGCACTCAGTAATGAAAGCAAGAGAACAAAGAGTACTATCAAGAACGCTCCACTGACTTGTTCAAAGTCAAATAATGCAAAACCCAGCCCATATAATGATGCTAAAAGAATTAGAAGATATACAATTCCTTCACCAAATGCATGCTCAAAACTAGTAACGCGCCAGTGATAATATCTAGATAGTTTTGAAGATGGAGCTTGAAAGGTCATGATATCAATAAGGTATCTATTTCGTGAAATTCGACCTAGGTATAACCAGATAGCCTGCAGGAGTAAAGCTTGCAGAACGAATACCAGTGAAACTGGGCTGAAAAGGGCCTGCATAGGCTTTTCCATGAAATTTCGCGTTTAAACGTATGCAACAGCGCGATAGCACAATACTTTCGGGTCACTCCCTACTACTTCATTGTTCACTCTAGAACACATGATACTATCGTAAACCTGAACCTCTCTGGAGAAACTCTAGTCATAGGTTTTATTTTAGATCGTGCGGGTCCGGGTATTGCCCTCCCGGAATATTGCCTGGACTCGCCACCTGTCCCTCCTTTTCTTACAGAATCACTTATCATCGTAATGCCAAGTTCGAACACAGGTGGCCACTATGGATAGAGTTCATCATATTGATCCGACAAAGACCAAGGATCTTCAATCATTTCTTACCTCGATGGAAAAAGTAGGTGTACTCGGAGCTGGTCGTCTGGGTAGAGCTGCAGAAATTATCCAGAGAATGTTCGGGGATTCAGAGTACTTTACCTTTCTTTCAATGTCTGGGCCAATGGTTCCAGGAGGTCTAAGAAAAGTAGTGAGTCAACTTGTTGAGAGTGGCAAGATAGATGCAATAGTGACTAGTGGTGCTAACATAGTCCATGATCTTGTTGAAGCATACGGGGGAGCACACTATCGAGTACCTACTGGAAAAGACGACTATGAACTGCGTAAAGCTGGAATGGGTCGTATTGCTGATATCTATGTAAAAGAAGAAGATTTCGAAAAGTTCGAGAAAGGAATCTATGTATTTCTTGATGGACTACCTGAAGAGAAAATGACAACCCTTGCGCCAACTGAATTTCTCAGAGAGCTTGGGCTGGCGCAAAAAGATGATTCCTCTATTCTCAAACAGGCGGCACTTCAAAATGTCCCAATATTTTCGCCAGGGTTGATGGACTCTATGCTTGGATTTCATCTGTATACTTACAGCACCGCTAAGCAATTATCACTTGATTTTGTTAAGGACCTTCGAATCTTAGGAGAAATTATCACTCAGACCAAGAAGACAGGTGCAATCATGCTTGGAGGAGGTCTCACAAAACACTTCACAATGGGCTCTACAATCCTCAAGGGTGGTCTAAATATGGCTGTTCAAATAACACTGGATCGACCAGAAGGTGGAAGTCTTGGAGGAGCTCCGCTTGTTGAAGGTGTATCTTGGCAGAAAATGCAGACTGAATCCAACTTTGAAACCGTGATTGGTGATGCAACTATCATCTTTCCTCTGCTTGTTATAGGAGTATTATAACCGCTCATTGTAAGTTGCACAATCTTGGACACCAGAGTGAAGTGCTTCCAGGAGCGGCACTGGAGGGACTCTGTGAGGTCAGTATGTGTCTGAACCTGAACAACCTCACAATTCCTTGGTGCATGTGAGTATTAAAAGACCTACAAAACTCATCAAAGGAATATCTAAGGAATGTCCAACTTCGTCCATGATTTGTGCGGCTGCTTGCAACCCAATGAAACGTGAACAGTAATTCCTGTGCTCACTACTCATCATACCTTGTGGCTAGTACCAGTCCAACCAGCATAATCAGGGCACCTATGTAGAGGTGGTGAATCTGAAAACTTGCAATGATGACTGGATCGAAATCTGGTAGCCAGTGAAGAAACTCGGTTCCTGCTACAAAGTCATGCAAGTCATCAATGAAGATAGCCAGACCAATTATGAACGTAAGGACGCCTACTGCGACACCTTTCTTTCCCACATTTTTTCACTCCTTTTAGGAGTCTTGACGAATTCCTCTACCTCTTACATACTCACGAATGGTTATCAATTCATCTTCTCAAGTGACGTACTATTAGGAACAGTATACCTGTAATCAGGATTGACCATGGTATCACAATCTAGAAGACGATTCAGCTTGTTGTGGGTTTACTCATTGCCAGAAAATATGGTCCGAAACCAGTGGATGCTCATTGGGAATAGATGAAACACACTCATTGTTATGGGAATGTGCACAAGGTACTTGTATGGATAGATTCATTATCCATATTCAATGTAGTATCCGGTGCTGGATTAGGAGGAGGAATCTTGCCAGAAAATCAATCCACTCAAACAGAATTGGATAATCAACTCACTGGAAAAACCCTTCGAGTATATTGGTGGTTGCTACGAAACCCTGGACCACACAGCGGACGAGCAGTGCAACGCGCACTTGAACTTTCAAGTCCAAGTCTATCAATCTATCATATTGAGAAGCTAAAACAAATTGGTCTGGTAGATACTAATCCGGATGGAGAGCATTACGCAATTAAGAAGGTTCGTGTTGGTGTATTGGAGTTCTTTATAGGTAGAGGGCGATTCTATCTTCCAAGATATGTCTTCTACAGTATGTTTTATACAATTATTCTAGTGATGCTCCCCTTTGTCCTTCCTTTTCAGTTGAATCCCATTTTCATCCTGTGTTACGTTCTACTATTATTTGGTGTTTGTTCATCATGGTTTGAAGCAGTAAGGATGTGGCGTCAGGCACCATTCTAATTTTAGTACAGTACCCTTTCAAACTTAGGATTATATTCATTCATTGTGTATGAAATGTAAGATGGTGTGAGGCGAAAAATGCGGAAAAAAAGAATGATAATCTATTGTGCACTAATTTTTGGTATTGTAATTTCCAGTTCTATATTGACTGGAAACGATTTAGCACCATCCGCCAACTCTGATATGTTGAATAGATTTGTAATTTCCGATATCAGTTTTCCCAGATCAGCCACACCAGATAGCTGTGTCTATCCAGCTACATATGATATTGAATACAATACATCCTATCTGTTTAGAGGTAATTATGCATCACAAATCAATGTAACTGAAGAAACAGCAGTAGATGCAGCTTTTACATTCCTCAGTGAATATCTTCCTGAGGAATTATTGACCGGTCTTCGAATAGGAGCGGAACATTGGCCTGGCAGTCCATCGATTAGTACCGATTTCTGGCCCACCTGGATGATGACACTCGTTTCTGATTACATAAGAACAGCAGTGTTTGTCAATGCCCTGAGCGGAAAAGTAGTGCAGTGCATTCTGTCTGAATATGATACATCCGACCTTGATTTTGAACCCGTTGAATCAACTGAAGAAGCTGAAAATCATACTATAGATTTTCTTCGATTACAAAATTATACATTACTTCCGGATGCAGTATATGATGGTGCATCTCTATTTTCGGGAGTGACTAACCCCTACTACACTCTTTCATTTCATCAAGTGGTTGATGAGATTCCAGTTTCTTTTGGGTGGATTAATATCCGAGTCGATGCTACTTGTGGACTAATTACTCGCTTCAACTATAGATGGCTCGAGATCGATGAGATTCCAGTGGACAGAATACTTCCTGTTGAGGAGATTAATGACATTGTACTTGAAGCAGTCAATGATACATTTCTGTCTGGAATTCTGAGTACTGAATTACATTTCAATAGAATTTGGTTTGGTCCAGATTCTCCTGAATTTGAAATGCGATTGGTATACGAAGTTAGGGTAGCTCGTGGCGTTAATCCTGATGTATACACAGTTGATGCTATCTCAGGTGAGATATTAGGTATGGATCATGAGATTGGTGTAACATTTGTCCTTTACGTACCTTATTTTGGAGTTGCAGTGATGCTTATAGTGGCAACAGTGTCGTCTAGGGCTGCTTACAAATTTGTTAAGAAAAAGCAACTATATGCACATATGGATCAGGGACAAGATATTTCCTAGATTTCGTCGCCCTCTGTATGAGATGGTGCTCATCAAGAAACACTCATTGTATATGGGAACGAGCTCAAGTCCCTAGTCCCAATCAAGAGTTTCTTTCGCACAAATTATACAGAATTTTTAGTTTTATTCTCCTATATCCAATATTTGCCATTTAGACATAGAATGTTATACACAAGTAATACCTGAAAGATTCTCATCCACTCCATAATCCTTTTATTCAAACTTCTCGGCTTTCGAGCTAATCCGGCCACGCTAGTGACCGAAAACCAATCTGGTGATTCAAATGGGAAAACGTCCAGGCCAATGTTATCGAGAGTGTGACAGACCCGCTTTTGTGAGGAAGAAGTATATCCACAGGCGACCAGCTAGCCGTATAGTCAGTTTTGACATGGGCAATCCTGGTGGTGAATTTGAGGTTGAGTTATCCTTGATTGGTCTTGAGCGATGCCAGATTAGACATCAGGCTCTTGAGTCTGCACGTATTGCGTCCAACCGTGACATGAACAAGAATGCTGGTCGGTCCAACTATCATCTTCGAGTTCGTATCAAGCCATTCCACTACCTTCGAGAGAACAAGATGATCTCTGGAGCTGGTGCGGACCGTGTGCAGGATGGAATGCGAAGGGCTTGGGGCAAAGTCATAGGTTCCGCGGCTAGAGTCAAACCAAAGCAGGCGCTCATCACAATCCGTACGAACCGGCAGCACATCAAGGCTGCAAGGGCTGCACTAAAGAAAGCTGCACCCAAGATGCCAACACCTTGCAAGATTGTTTTTGACAAGATTGACCCAGAGCTCAAACGCAAAATGGGATATGGAATCTAATCTTCTACCTTCTCACACTCATTAACAAGGTCGTACATTTTTCTAGCGATACCAGTCAAGGTAGTCACTTCACGTCCAGTCATGTATGCTCTTCCTAGTAAATTCCTGAAGACCTGCTTTGCAATTGGTTTTCTGTAGTCTTTCAGATTGAGTCCATCGATTACTTCATCCATGAAGATCATTACCTGATCCCGTTCATTTCGAGTAGCCGCTCTGGGTAGTACGATTTCGCTTGGTTCTTCAAGTCCATAATTTGAGAATAAGTGATGAAGAACAACAGCAACCGCATGACTGAGATTGAGGCTAGGATATGCCTCTGATGTCGGTATTGTGAAACCCAGTTCACAGAGACCTAATTCTTCATTTGTGAGTCCTGAACTCTCTCTTCCGAAGACAAGAGCAATTTTTCCTTCAAGGGTTGTTGGGTCAGGCAAATCTTTGAGGGGAACCAAAGCTCTGGTTACACTATGATTTCTACCTGCTCTTGCTGATGTCGCCCAAGCCGCTTCTATATCTTCTAATGCTGATGGTAAATCGTCGAAAATACGTGCAGAGTCAAGAATATTGTTTGCACGTACGGAGAAGATCTGTGCAGTCATATCCTCCCGTGGATCCAATCCCACAATTCTCAACTCCTGAACGCCAAAATTCGCTAAGACTCTGGAAGCAAAACCAACGTTACCTGGCTCTTCAGGCTCAACTAGAACCACAACAATATTTGGTAGTTCCATGGTATTTCGCTCCTCCAGATTCATCTAGCTATGTGCCAGTTGAAGAATGTCACCATCTTGGAGAGGATAACCAAGACCAACAACTCTGCGTTTAATCTTATCATTTTCTCGAATGATTACAGCTGACCTGAAGCGTTCTACAAACAGCTCCTTGTGGACCTTACGGGCTGCATCCTCAACTACTGAACCTTCAGGTAGGACTATTGGTTTCCTTTCCCTCTTCTGTCCAGGTATCTTGGTGTATACTCTCAGAATGTCAAGATGATTGTAGAGTGTCCAGCTCATTCCATCAAGATTCTCTTCTTTTTCAGCAGATATTGGGATGATATCGAATCTATCAGTATACTTTTCTTCCAGTTCTTTGAATCTTGCTTCTGATCCGTCGGAATCACCCTTTGTGGCAATTACCATGGCACGCACATAAGCGACGCTTGCATCCATTGCATCCATGAGCTGTTCGAAAGTCGCTGGTTTCTGGAACCTGACAATGATGTTTGATACTCTACGTGCCCTTAGATATTCCATTACTTCTTCAATATCACCTTGATAATTCTGAGCACCATAGATCATGAGCCCACCCAGACCAACTCTCTCAATTCTAACAGCGGTCTTCTCCTTGTTCAACCTAATTCTTGCAGCATCCAATTCACCCAGAATTATATTCATCTGAGTATCAATATCCTGTGACAAATCAACTATTATTGCGATACAGTCAGTGTTTCTTGCTACTGCAAGAGCCTGTCTGCCAATTCCTGCTTTATGACTTCCTTTGAACACTCCTGGTAGTTCTACGAGTTGAATGTTGATATCTTCCAATGTTAGCATTGCTGGAGTTGGTATAGGTGTAGTAAATGGATAGTCTCCTATGTCAAAAGTTGCATTTGTCACAGCGTTAATGATGCTTGATTTTCCACAATTTGTTACTCCCACCAAGCAAACTTGTCCAGCCCCCTCTTTTCGAACAACTCCTTCTTCTGTTCCTCCACTCTTTCTGGCTCTATCTTGCTCTCGTCTTTTCTCTAGCAGTGCCTTGAGCTGAGCTAGTTTCTTTCGGTAGTCTCCTACCATTCGTTCTCCACCCTTATGACGTGGGGCAAGAGAAAGAAGTTTTTCCAATTCTATTATCCGCTGCGCTATGTCTTCTGTTTCTTCGAAGATAAGCCGTTGCTTGTCAAATTCTGGAGTAACGTTAGTAGGCAATAGGAATCAAGTATATTCTGGAAAATATTTCATTATGAAGCTTTCTTCACAAACAAGAAACGGTCTTATCAACTATCAAATTGACATCCAAAATGAATCTCTCTGGATGTGGAAAATAGGGTAGTTCTACTTGTGGCCACTTAGCATCTATTTGAAATGAATCAAATTGCTTTCCAATGGAGTAGATCAGCAGTGAATTTTCATTCTCTGCAACACCAGTGAAGTTAGATGTGCTTCCTGGGGTTGAAATACAGACCTTGGAGGGAGTTAATGATTCACAGAAATTCTTCAAGTCAGATCTTCTCACTTCAATCCCATTATCCATTATTTCGAAAGAGTCCCTCAACAACTTTTCGGCTATTGAAATTGCTTTCATTAGAAAGAATGAGATAGATCGTTCATCAGGTGAAACACGTTTCAGACTGGCTCCTGGGAATGAGATGAGCTTCAAGTCATCTGGTGTTCCTTTAGCTAGAGATACTACTACATCTCTTCGTAGATTTCCAGAAATGAATAGTCCTACATTCACACACCTTGCTGCTGTGATAACTTCAGGAGAATTATTGCCTGATTTTACCGATATCTTGTCAATAGGGATGTCATCAAATAGAATCAGGAAATCTCGCATTATACTACCAATTCCAGTTTACATGCCCGGTAGACCGCCTGGAAGACCTGGAATACCACCCTTCCTTCCACGACGCTGTTTTCCCATCTGCTTCATCATTTTCTTCATTTGGTCGTATTGTTTTAGGAGGTCTCTCACATCTTTCAAAGAAGTACCTGAACCCTTTGCAATACGTTTGATTCGTGCTGCTTTGATGAGTTTTGGCTCTTCCATCTCTGCCTTTGTCATGGAGTTCATGATGACTTCCCATTTCTTCATGTTCTCCTCTTGAATCTCTGCCATACCTTCCGGTAGTTTATACTGGAGACCAAGCATTTCCATCACTTTTCCAATTGGGCCCATTTTCTTCAATTGTTTGAGTTGAGACATCATATCCTTCAGTGAAAATTGCCCTTTCATAATCCGCTTCGCAGCGTCATCTTCAACCTCGATTTCGGCCTCTCTGACTTTTTCAACTAGACCTCCAATGTCTGACATTCCCAATATTCGACCAGCAAATTTGGTTGGATTGAAGGGTTCTATTGCATCCATTCCTTCTCCCAGACCAATGAACTTGATTGGGGCCTTCGTTGCTGCAATTGCTGATATTGCCCCACCACCTTTTGCACTACCATCTAGTTTTGTGATTATGATTGATCCGATCTGAGTTGCTTTACGAAATGCTTCCGCCTGAACTCCTGCCTGTTGTCCCAGAGTACCATCAATGACAAGAATAATTTCTTGGGGCTTAACCGATTTGGAGATGTCGCGCATCTCTTTTATGAGACTTTTTTCCTCTTTATGACGCCCTGAAGTATCCAAGAGAATTAATTCAATGCCCTTCTTCTTCATCTCTTTGAATCCTTTCTTCGCTAGCTTGACTGCATCTTTCTCGTTCTCATCACCCCAAAAAGGTACGTTTGATTTCTCAGCTAGCTGCATCAACTGATTATATGCTCCTGGTCTGAAATTGTCTGCACAGATAACCCCTGTCTTAATCCCTCTCTTCTGATAGTATCTGGCTAGTTTTCCAATTGTCGTAGTCTTTCCCGAACCCTGAATACCTACCATCATCACTAGATTCTGCTTGCCAGGATTGATGGTAAGTGGTACTGCCTTTTCTCCAAGAAAGAATGCAAGAGTATCCCAGACAACACGAATGATATGTTCTCGTCGAGAAATTCCTCTAGGCAAGTTCTCATCTAATGCCTGCTCTTCTACTCTCTTAGTGATTGCCATCACAAGGGTGACATCGACGTCAGCTACAAGCAGGGCTCGTTGTATGTCTTTGACAAGCTCCTTTACTAAATCCTCGTCAATGACATTTGCACCAAAGAGCTTCTTCAGAGCTGAGTTGAGTGATTTTCCAAGACCTTCGAGAACCAAAACAATATCACCGTCTTCTGGGACTGCTCCTATGCTGTCCATATCAACCTTCCTTTGTAGGTTGAATATGAATCCGAATAGGATTAAATCTTACAGATTCCTAAATAACTACTGACGCAAAATGTAAGAAAATATGTAAGATTTACCATCCCTTTCACTGAGGGCTCTAATCTCCAGATGCAATCCTATTCGACTTCGATGAGTTAGTTCATCTGGAATCTTGACCTCAGCTAGATGGTTGACTACTATCCTAGTTGGAGGGCGTTTCTTCATGTCAACATCGATTATCTATATACATTTTTTCGTATGAGTTCATATACTTGCATGAC
>JABCSP010000182.1 GCA_018238825.1 Candidatus Thorarchaeota archaeon
ATCATACTGAGGCGTTTGATGTAGAAACCCAGGCGACCTTTTCCTCAAGATGTACACTCAAGCTCATATGTGACGTCCAACCTCGGATTCCGATTACCGGTTTCGAGGATTTCAGGCATGACCGATCACTGTACCTATGCTAGTAACCTACTTTGTTAATCGTGATATAAACATCAGTATAGGTTCAAATGTACATAATCTCACAGGTCATAAAGTTGATAAACGAGTCGAATGAAATCGTCTTCAGTCTTGGTGGGTTTTGTCAATGACCAATCTTAATGTCGAACAACTACAAAAATGGTATCGAAAACAGCTCAAGAATAAATCGAGTGACTTTCTAAAACACGCTGAAAGAAGTTATAAAATAGTTGAACGAGCTCTACAAGATATAGAGGAATTGAGCAAGGCCTTTGAAGATGATGACATTGAAGATGTAGATGGAATTGCCTCCCGCTTTGCACTGAAAGTTAAAGAAATCGTGAAAGACTTCTATGTTGATAAAGAAATCACATACGAAACCACAGAATCTATGCAGAGTGAAATTCAAAGGTTCATCCAAGAACTCTGGGGCGCTGGAGCTCGCTGGATTAGAAAGCTGGATAAGCGTTACAAAACGACCATCAAAGAATTTGATGTTGCAATGAAAGAACTTGGCAAAGAAATGAAGAAGATTGGAAAACTACTATATGATTACAGCTGGGTTAAGGACCTTGAACGCATTGGTGGACGGATAGATACATTGCATGACCTTACCTTTAGTAGCGAGATTTTCGAAGAACAGATTCAGACGGTTCTCATGAAGATTAAATCTGCTGAGAAAGAGTATAATGAAACAGAGAGTGCTTATGATAAGTTCAAAGAGACCTCCAATGTTGCAGAATTACTAAGTCTAGATGAACAGGCAGAGCACGTTTCCGCCCTTCTCAAAATGAAGATGAACCCACTCAAAAAGCAGGTTAAGAAATTACTCCAGCGTGATACAGGTGTACGAATTGGTCCTGCAGGTCAAAAAGCTCTCATTGAATATTTTGAGGATCCATACATTGCCATAGCTGCGGAACCTGAAGGATACCCTGGACTTATTGAAGGTCTCAAAGGTCTTCAAGAAGCAATTGAAACGAAGAAGCTTAAGCTAAAGGATAGACTAGCTAGACGAGCAATCGAGGAAGTTAAAGCGATTGAACATGGTGGTCTTCAAGATCTCCAGAACCAAGCTCATAAAATCGAAGAAAAGAGACGCACCTATGCAGGATCTGATGTTTACACAAAGAGCGCGGAGCTTCAGGCGAATCTCTCTGAGGCTAAAAAGAATCTAGACTATCACAAGAACGATCTCTTACGTATTAGAGATGATCTCGAACGACAAATTGGGAAAGTCGATGAATTCAAGGTTCGCATAGAATCTGAAATCTTAGAGTCATTCAATGAGAAAGTTACAATACAACTTGATGTATCACTTGAACCTCTTGTTGCAATGTGTACAATTGAATGATGGAAGGCTGGAAACATTGCGTGTTCTTGTCACATCCGAGAAAGATATTGCAAGTCAGACTATTAAGACAGTCTTGATTGAAGAATACGGTTTTCTTCCAACAGGTGATAACTTTGAAGAAAATCCGATTTTATCAAGTGGTGACTCTGCAATTCTTATTACTACTAAGCGTGATATGATCTACTGTGATCACTTGGACAATCACTTTGATGCTGAGGTGTTCATATTCTGTTCTCGTCACAAATCAGAATCCGCTAAACCCGCATTACTCGTTCATAGTACTGGTAATCTAGGAACTGAAGCTCTCTTTGGAGGAAATCCACAGGAGATTTCTGTTTCTGCACCTTCTCTAGTATCGGTTGCATTAAAACGACTTGTTGTGGAAAAACAAGAGCGAACCCTGGATGATTTTGATGTGTCTCTTGAAGTAACTCACCATGGTCCAACATCGATGAAGACGCCAATGATTTTCATTGAACTAGGTAGTTCTGATGAGTATTGGGTGCATAAAGAAGGTGCAAGAGCGGTTGCAGCAGCAATAATGGATTGTGTACAAGAACCCCTTACTGCAGAATCCGTGATTGGATTTGGAGGTACTCACTATGCAAGTAAGTTCAACAAACTCGTACTTGAAAAGGGGTACAAGATAGGACACATCGCTCCCAAATATGCATTGAATGACTTGACATTGGAAGTTGTCAAACAGATGATTTCAAGGACAACTGGGAAAGTAACCTGCGCAATTGTTGATTGGAAAGGAATGAACGCTGAGAATAAAGCACACATTTTTCCAATAATTGAAGAGGCTGGATTAGAAATCATTCGAGATAAGAATGCTTGAACAATCCTTTTCATCAAATATATCCACTATATTGAAATTAACTACACTCCCGAAAGGCTAATTACGAGTATAGTAACATCGCTCAATAACGCTGCTGTGGCTGGGGATAGTATGGCTGCTGAGGATAACAATCAAGCAATCAAAGTGATTACAGAAAAAGTAGATGATCTCACAAAAGAGTTAGCAAATGTAAGTAAGGAACTTAAAGAAGTAAAATCTACCTTATCACCTGTTTCAAAAATTGATGCCATTATTTCTTCTGTCAATGAAATTAAAAAGTTTGACAAGAAACTGGATAGTCTTGTTACATCCAAAGATTCTGAAGCTGCAACCAAGAAGATCGATGAACTAGCTACATCACTGAAAGGGTTTGAGGATGATTTAACAATCCTCAAAGATGCGAAGGAAACTGAGGTTATCATCAAAAAGATAGATGATATCTTACTATCCCTCTCTGAAACCGATGTACTCGGTAAGAAACTTGATGACCTTCAAGGCTATGTTGCCGGTCTCTCTGGTATTGAAGACAAGGTACAAGATTTATCTGGACAATTTACTGAAACAAATGAGATTGTTGGAATCATAGTTCGTCAGCTTGATGACATAGAACGAAAGTATAATCTATCCATCGAGAAACTAAGTGAAACTACTGAATTTATTTCACAGATTGCGGAGAGCGGTACAAAACTAGATGCATCTGTAAAAACAGAAAGTAAGAAGACCACAAAAACCACTGAAACAAAAGAAGCACCTGAGAAGAAGAAACCGCCAGTTTCAAAGGCTAGTCTTCCGTCAGCAATTGATGCTCTTATGAATAAACTTCTTCAACTTGTAAATCCCCAAACTGAAGCAAAAATTATGGCTGAATCTCTAGAAAAAATTCGAGATGAACTTACAACAATGATTACAGTTCATACTCCAATTCTGCATAAGTTAGGCACAAAGGCTCGGGAATTGAAATCATATCCTCCCACTGCAACATTGAATGAAAATGATATTGCCAGTTTGAACAAGGACATCAAGTCGTGGACAAGTAAGTTAAAGGAGATTGCTAAGAGCTCCTAGATTCATTATCACTGCAAATTCTTCGTCAAAATCGACGATTTTTGGAAATTCGTAAGAGTTCACGTACATAGGTTTATTTCAGTACTACACAAGTGCGCAATCAGATTTGTCTATTCTATTAGAATATCAATAGACAATCAATTGGAGCTCCAAGAATCCAATTCTCTCAAACAATATTCTGGAATGTAGCAATCATGGAACTTATGAAACACACAAATCAATTCTCACGTAGAATACATCTTCTAGATGAAACTGCCAACAAGCAACTGGCAAAAGAATTGATTGCAATGCATGAGAAAAAGTGCAAAGCCTGTCAAGATGATAGGTTGCGATGTGCAACTCGTCCTGCATGTAAGAACCGCAATTTCCTCAACTCTTTGATTGAAATTGGTGTCGCAACCGAAGACCTACCCCAATTTTGCTACAGTCAGAATATTGAACAAATTCGTCGATTTGTATTAGAGCGAAAAGGTAGGTCAATAGAAAACCGGAGACTTCCAATAAAGGATCTACTTCAGATACTGGGTGTAAGTTCAATTAGACACTTTACTACAAAATTCAAGAAGATTTGGTCAAATTTCTCTCAGGAACAAGAAAATGACGTGATGATTGTTGCTGGAGATAGTTTGCTATTTCGTTTTGATTTTCATCGTGGTATTGTGACTGTTAACCCATCCAAAAATCGAGTAGATAGTTTTGATGTTTTCAAACTCTACTGCAAATTATTCTCAACGATATATGGACTTGCATCTGAAGTCAAAGATGTTACATCCAATTGGTGGGTACTCTCAATTTCAGTAAAGAGTGTAGATGCAGCTGGCATCCGCAGTATTCAGAAGAGCAAGCTAGCTAATGCATTCGAAGCTATATATTCCAAAGAAGTAGAAGACAAAGTCCATCTTTTTGTAGAGGTTGTCCAGAGCGAAGGACCCCCCTATTTGATGGTAGAACAACTCCAAGGGCTGTTTGTAAGTGCATCAAAACTTGGCAAATAAGCCAAAGATGAAACACATCCAGTTCGAATAAAAAAAATACGCGGTGGGATGCGTAAATGAGTGACGATGTAATAACTAAATCGGTGCCAGTTCTCAGGGAGACTCTTGGCTTAACAGAGTCTGAGGCAAAAGCAATCGTGCCAATCTTTCTGGGCGGCAACATGACCACAGGAGGAGTATCTCTTCTTTCAGGAGAAAAACTTTCCTCGGTGAAACGGACCCTTGGTAGGCTTGTTAAAAAAGGCTTAGTCAAGGAGATTGATGGAATAGTACCAGTGTACAAAGCAGTATCACCAAGTTTGGCTTTGTCTGATCAGCTGACTGAAGTAATCGGTGAAGTTGATGGACTATCAGGTGATTCTAACAAATTATTCAAATCTCGATTGAAAGAGACTGATGTTGTTGTTAATGATATTGTGAAATCACAATCAACTGCAATAGATGAGATTACAAAATCTCTCTCATCCTATGAAGGGCAGATTCTAGACCTTGTCAAAACTCAAGTAGAACAGGTTGCCACAGCATCTACAGGTGCTATGACGAGCTTTTCTGAAGAGATAGAACAGGCTATGGATGATATTGACACCACCTTAGATGACAATCTTGGTCTTAAGATGGGCGAACTGCAAGCAGAAATCGATAAAGCTCAGATCACTTTAGACAAAGACCTGAAAAAGATGGTACGCGAATTTGATAGGTGGATGAAACTAGAACGGAAGGGTGCAATCACTTCTGTGTCTGAATTTGAACTCAAATCTAAGAAACTTGTAACGACTGCTAAGAAAGCCGTAACGAGCGCGCTTACTTAATCAACAGAGTCCCT
>JABCSP010000183.1 GCA_018238825.1 Candidatus Thorarchaeota archaeon
GAAGCACTTCAAGAGGTCTTAGATAAGCAATCTATTACTTCTGAAACTGTTGTTCTCAGAGAACAGACTATTGCTTATTGCCGAGGATGCTTTGACTGTTGGATTAAGACACCCGGTATTTGCGTCATTAATGATGAGGCACGAGATATAACTAGAAAGATGATTCAATCAGATTTGATTGTATACTTCACTCCAATTGTCTTTGGTGGATATTCTCATTTTCTTAAGGCACAGTTGGATCGCTCAATATGTCTAGTTCTTCCCACTTTTGGCAAGTTCCATGGTGAAATACATCATAATAAACGGTACGAAAATTATCCCTCTATTCTTGGTGTAGGATTAGTATCCGATAATGAAACAGAGCAAGCAGATCTATTCAGAGAACATATTCACAGAAACTCATTGAATTTTCACTGTCGCCATGCAGAATCTGCTATCCTCCAATCAACCTTTGATTATCAGAAAATAATTCAGACGATTGGTGAAGCTCTCGTAGATATGGAGGTGTCTGCATGAGTACAGTTAATTTTCTCTTACTTTCTGGTAGCCCTCGAGGGAAGACGAGTACATCATATTCCTTACTTAGGTATCTAAAAACGCAACTTGAAAATCTTGGAAAATCTTGTGAATTATCTATTGCACACAAGATTATGAGGAAAGAAGCTGATTTTGAAAACTTCAGTAATCTTCTTGATAGTGCCGATTATCTCATCGTTACAATGCCTCTCTATGTTGATTCATTGCCATCTCATGTGATAGAAACATTCACTCGTTTGCTGAAGACAAGACGTAATAACTCATTCAAGGGTACCCCCAAGTTTCTCGCAATTGTAAACAGTGGCTTTCCTGAACAACATCAGAATCTCCTTGCTCTAAATATATGCCAACAATTTGCACAAGAAGCAAATTTGGACTGGATTGGAGGTATTCCTTTTGGGGGTGGAGCAATTATAGGTGGTACTCCCCTGGATTCTTCGGGAGGAAGAGGAAAGCAAGCAAGATTCGCAATGGAGATTCTCGCTGAAGCTCTCTCTGAGGATAAAGAAATCCCGGAAGAATGCATAAGCCGGATTAACAAACTAATAATTCCTAAACGCATTTACATGATGATGGGTAATATTCGTTGGCGAAAACAATTAGGGTCAAACAAGGTACGAGATCGATTGAATGACCAACCTTTCTTGGCAAGCGAATGATAGTTACTATGATTGATTAGAGCAATCTTTCAACTACGCTACCTAGAAATTTCATCAGAATGACTAGCTCTTGTCCGGTCAGTGAATCTAAAATCGGTCTAATATTCTCCATTCGGTGATTGAGGAATTGACGGCTGATTTTCTTTCCCTGTGTTGTGAGTGAGAGTTCTACTTTACGCCTGTCTGATACTGATTGTTTTCTATTGACTAGTTTCAAGTCTACAAGCTGATCCGTCTGTCGGGTAGCGGTGCTAGGAGTAAGTCGTAACTCTTTGACAATATCTGACATAATGCATCCCTCGTTTCGACTGATATAGTCGAGTATGAATAATGTCTGCCCAAGTTGCTGTCCCTTGTACTTGAAGGATTCAACTTGTATAGTTAAAGCTTGGACTGCTTTTGTGAAAATACCCAGTAGTTCTCTCTCATCTTCGCTCAATGTGTCTACCCCATTTCATGATATTGTACAGCTTTCTTACATAATTGAATATTTGCATCATGCAAATATATATATCTCTTTACTATATTATTTCCATTATACAATAATTGCATTATGCAAATAAAAGTGAATAACGATGAGCAACAATAAATTGCAGGTTACTCTAGTTTTCCTATCTCCTAATGGGACGACTAAAACTCTCGCGAATATGATTGGGGAGTCTCTCAAAGATTTCAATGTAAGGTACATCGATCTTGGTGATAGTCATATTCAGAATGATGAACTCCAAGATATTATTGCGACTACTGACATCCTAGGAGTTGGAACACCAGTCTACCATTTGACAATGCTACATCCAATCAGAAAATTCCTAGATAACCTTAGAGAAGTGGATGGCTCTCACTATGGTTTTTCTTTTGTTACTTATGGACACATAAGCACTGGCAAAGCAATCTCACAGGTCTGTAAGGCACTTCATAACAAAGGGTACGATATTCTTGGTGCTCTAAAGACAACTGCACCTCATTTCTATGAATCTCTTGATGGTTATCCTGCAGATGATGATTATGACCTAGTTGAAGAATTTGTCAATCTAATTCAAGCCCGACTTGAAAACAATATTTCATGGGATGACATGAACAAACTCCTCAACTTCCAACCACTGAAGACTAAGATCATGTACCACTTAGCTCAAGTATTTGCTAGATTCAGAGTTCCTTCAATCAAGTACGATGCTGATTTGTGCAATCAATGTAAGCGATGTGAGAAGGTATGTCCAGTGCATATCATTGATGCTGCTAATTTGCCAGAGAAAGGTGATGGCTGTTTCCATTGTTACAATTGTGTGAGATTCTGTCCAACTGGGGCGATGCACGCCGATCTATCTAAGCTTGAAAAACTCGTGAATCTAAACAAGCGGATAGTTTCAGAGAATCCTGTTCGTGCAGTGATATGAACTATTTAGGTTTCTAACTTAGTAGCTCCTTCGTTGTATAACCAGCATTCATCTTCTACCATCGCACCGATGAGTGTCGTATTCGATTCCTTTGCTTTGGCTATTCCCTCATCAGTGGCCACGGTAAGGGATGCAATTACTGGAATTCCTGAGTTAATCCCCTTCTGTACAATATTAGAGGTGAGCCGTCCAGAGAGTAATAACATTGAATCCGAAAATGAATATCCTTGTTGTACGCAATATCCAATTACCTTATCCACCGCATTATGTCTTCCAACATCTTCACATGAAAACCATCGTCCCGATGATAGTTCCATTAGAAGCGCACCATGAAACCCTCTAGTGGCTTTGTATTTTTGTTGGTTGTTTGTAAGGCTTTCCCGTGCCTTCAATAATTGATCGAATGATACTGATGATGGAAACTTCGTTGAGTCTGGTTTAATTTCCGCTTCCTTTGAAATCCTTACAATGCATTGTCCTTTATCCAAATCTATCTTTTCAACATTGTTTAGAGATTCAATAATTCCTGATGACAGTAAATATCCATAGACTAGCTGTTCGTCAAGTCCAACAGAATATGAAAATTGAGTTTCGATTTGGTCATTGATTTTTAGAGTTAGCTCGACTTCTGTTGCAATCCTTTCTTCTTCTATGCTTCGAACTCCTTCTTTAATTCTGATACACTGGATATTTGTAATTGGTTCTGTCAAGTTATCCTCTCCAACGTACAGCGCTTACTCATACATGCTTTAAGCTTTGACAATCAGAATTACTGAGATTCGGGAAATACATAAGGGATGCTGCAAGAAAAACCAAGACACACCTCGGGAGTATTGCTCTTATGTCACAGAAAATTGAACAAGTTGTAGCTCTAGTCACCTATGGTAATCTATTCCTCCATGACCGTAGTAGTGATTTTGATTTTGATAAATTGGTTACAAACAATTGTTACAAATTTGATTTTATGGATTTGCCTGTAATGGAGATTGCAGGTTCAACCAAAGTTCTTGCATCAGATGCAAGCAAGTGGTTTGATTATATTAAAGGTCAAGGTGCAAAGAAACTCAAGCTGTACTATAAGACATCCTCCCACAGTGACTTACCTGATCACATTAGCACTGCCTTTGTTGGAGGAGGAAGTCAATGGCTCATTGAAGTAAAGTTTGAAACTACTAGTGACCTCTATCTTAGTGAATGGTATGGAACGAAAGAAATGGGACTAGATACTAGGAAAACCCACTGTGTTCGGTTTAACCCTGATATGACTCACCTTGATGATGTGTCAGATTCAGTCAAGAATTCTAGAGAAAAATTGAGCAAAGTGCTTCAGGAACTTGCTGAATTTGCTGGGAAATTCGACTATACAAAACACTGGGTTGCCAACTTCAATTACGCGCTGTTAACTCTAAAAGAATTTGAACCACAAAAAACAGATGAGCTCATACCTGCAAGTATCTATTCGAAGGAAGCGCGTCAACTCATAGAAACTGCGTTCAGAAGCTCGGGCGTATTCGGTGGTATGGGGTCTTGGAATGATATGGCATTCAGTGGAAAAGATCAAGAATATTACACTTCTCTTAGTGCGGAACTATACTTAACATTGTGTCAGGCAATTGTGTCAGGAGTCAATAGCTATCCCTAGTGTTTACTAGTTTAAATGAGGGAAAATAAGAAGGTTGGAGCCGAAGCTCCAAAGAATAGTTTCTACTTACGTTTCATTAGGACCAGAGCCACAAGGACAATTGAAACAACACCACCTGCAGCAAGAATGTAAATGACTGGAATATCATCACTAGGAATCAATAATATTTCCATTTGATAGACAGAGTTCTCCGATGAAGTATATGTCTGGCAAGTATGAAGAACACCTGTTGATCTGGAATAAATTTCCGCATAGATATTGGTCGTATTTCCATCATCCCAAGACCAAGTTGAATTGTATCCAACAAATTGTGGTGTATCAACGATTTCACTTTCATTGACACCAGAACCTGTCCACAAATCAATGATCAAATCCCAGTTTCCTATAGGGATTACATACCATATGTACGGAAACGTAGGTTCTGTTCCATTTGCATAATAACATGTTCTATTTGGTGTGTCAGGGAGATCTCCCCAGGATTCTATATCATCCGAAATAGCTGGCAAACTCTCAATGATGTTATAGAATTGAATATCCTTAATTGAACTATAGTCCTCGAATCTAGTATCATTGAAAAATGATCTCTCTCGATAATAGTCATAGTCTAATCTTTGACCAACACTAATACCCCAACTAAGATTCTGATTAGTTACTGCAACTACTGAAGAAGTACAAATTGCAACAGCTAAGGCTACTGCTATAATTGATAGTACTTGTTTTCTCAATTTACATCCTCTACCAAGACTTGTGTCATAATACACCTAATTGTAATCTTGTTCTGAGGGATTATAAATGTTGAGTGAGTTAGATGTTTGATTTCCAAAAAAAAGAAGATTGGAGCCGAAGCTCCAAAGAATAGTTTCTACTTACGTTTCATTAGGACAAGCGCCACAAGGACAACTGAAACAATACCACCTGCCGCAAGAAAGTAAATGACTGGAATATCATCACTAGG
>JABCSP010000184.1 GCA_018238825.1 Candidatus Thorarchaeota archaeon
TTTCCGAGGATTATTCCAGAAAACATTAGGATATAACCGCGGCAATAACGAGTTCATCTCCGCAACATTTTTGATTTGCCTGATAAAATCTTTGGCGATCGGGCGTGTATGCGAAAATATACCAATCGTAATTTCAGAGAGAGTGACAGATCTTCTAGCAATTGTATTATTGGCACTAGTTGGGTTCACTCTAGGAGTTAATACAGGAGACCAATTACTTACAGTTCTCATTCTAGGAAGTGCTGTATTAGGGGGAGCTTTGGTTCTTGGCTCAAAAACATTCTATCAGAAAATACTCACAAAATTGACTTCGATTGGACCGCTTAAAAAATTCAAAAATAATCTTAATATCATTGAAGACACTATGACTAAGACTCTCAGTCCGAAACCTATGCTAATTAGTACAGCTATCAGTGTTCCAGGATGGTTTATGGAATGTCTAGAGTTGTGGCTTCTGTTTGCAATCATATCAGGCCAACCATTAACACTCTCATTACTTCTTATTGCAACATTTGTTCATGCTACTGCTTCAATTATTGGTGCTCTAACCTTTTCCCCTGGAGGAGTTGGAACATACGAAATCACATCGGTCTTATTGATTATAACATTACTTTCATGGAGTAGCACATTAGCAGGTGCAGCAACCATTCTTATTCGAGTTGTGACATTGTGGTTTAGTGTTATCATAGGCTTCATTGCATTGAGTATAATTACACGTCGTGCGAGTAGAACCATTAAGAAAACACCGCAAGCTTAAAACGAACCAGATTCCCAGCCACTCTGTGAATACCTATGACGGAATCACTAGAAACGGCCGTTAGAAATTCGGAGGAAGTTGTTACAGCAGATGAAGTTAGGAATATTTTGAAAGAAAAACCAAACTTCAATTTCTATTATGGAACAGCTCCGACCGGTCCATTTCATTTTGCTTACATGATTCCGCTCAACAAAATGATTGAGCTGGCCAAGTTAGGTGGAAAGGGGACCATCCTTTTGGCAGATTACCATGCTCATCTTGACGACCAAAAAACTTCCTTTGATGAAATGGAGATACGCTCCAAATACTATGAAGAGTGTATTAGAGGGGTTTTTGGAAAAGATGCCAAACTAATGAAATTTCTCCGAGGTTCAACATACCAAAATAAAACAGACTATGTTGAAGACTTGTTCAAGATTGCTGCCAAAGTAACAACAAAGAGAGCACTTCGAGCAGCTAGTGAAGTTGTACGGATGAGTGGAGACGCAAAGGTCTCAGGTTTAATGTATCCGCTTCTTCAGATACTTGATGTGAAATATCTAGAAGCAGACATTACGGTTAGTGGCATCGATCAAAGGAATATCTACATGCTCGGAAGAGAACTCCTTGAAAGCGTAGGTTACAAGAAGGGGGCATATATCTTCATGCCACTTCTACCTTCATTAAAAGGGGGAGGAGGTAAGATGTCAGCTAGTGACCCATTGTCACATATCCGTGTCACAGACAGTGTCAAAGATATTCAATCAACAATTAAGAAAGCCTACTGCCCTGCAGGTGATTTGGAACAGAATGCAATTACAAGCACAATGCGGTACATTGTCTTCCCGCGTTATGAAAAAGTGACAATCAAACGAAGTGAGAAGTTTGGTGGAGACCTCGAATTCAGTACCATTGACGAATTTGAGAAAGTATACACAGAAAACAAGCTTCATCCAATGGATGTAAAACTGGCAGTAAGCGAATATCTCATAGAACTATTAGAACCTGCTCGCAAATACTTCGATAAACATGAAGATATTCTTAATGATGTCGAGAAGACTTTCAAATAAAAAAGAACAGCTGGTCTTCAAGCCAGCTGCACTAATTTCTACTAATCTAAATCTATACCAAGACTATCAAGTAGAGCATCTAAATCAGCCTTTGACAGACTCTTCGCTTCTTGAACGATGATGTCTATTTCTTCACTAGCCATACCCTTCTTGAGCAACTTCTTTCGTAAGTCCTCAAGCTCACCTGGCAAATCTTCCAGTGGAATATCTTCAGTTGCAGGTATTTCTTTGACAGGCGCAGCCAAGACATCAGCTCTTCGAGCTCTTTCTTGATCAATAACTTCTTTCAAGAATCCAGTTCTCTCACTTGCCTTCATACGAGCAAGGTCTGCTCTGAATGCTTCAATCTCAGCTTCACCCAATCCAGTGATCAAGGCAAGCTCCTCAAGAAGCTCATTTACTTCAGGCACCGATGTGATAATTGGTTCAGGTGCGATATCTTCTAGCGGCTTCTGAATTTTCACGGATTCTAAATCTTCATTCACAATTGCCATAGCCAAGGCTTGTCTTGTTGACACTTTAGGAGGTTTAGGAACTCGACCAGCTCTTAGTGTTCTAATCATTCGATTCAGCGCACGAATCAATATGGGGATACTCCAAACTCGAACATAACCAATAATCAACATAGCTACAATTAGAAGGCCAAATCCTCCACCAATCATCATATTCTGCTGGAATTGTTGAGCTGGTGAAATATCTGATTGTATCTTGAACACTATCAATTGAGAGTTATAACCTTCTTTCTCAAGAGTTACTGTAACGTAGATAGTTTTGCCTTCTTCTGCTCTGAATCTGAAAGTGTATACTCCATCAACCTCAGTCATTAGATGGTCGTAGTAAAATAGGCTGACATTAGAATAATCCAATGTGAAACTAGCTCCACTAATTCCAACGTTGTGGTCTGAGTCGAAGAATGTTAGCTCCAGATCAAAACTAGATCCGGGTTGAGTTAGAATAGTTAGATTAGATACTGTAACACTCGTTCTAATCTGCCGAACAGTAATCTCCAGTGAAATCGGTGCGATGACGTACTTCAATGTGCTGAAGTATACATCGAAGTAGTATGTTCCATATGGAAGATTTCCGCTTACTGTAAGTAAGTACTCACCCGATTCTTGCAATTCAAGCTCAATCTCACCTAATTGTGGTGAGCTGGCAATTCCAATTACATCTGTAATTTGTGAACCATCCAGATCATTAAGGACTTCATATGAAATGAAAATTGTATCATTTATTGGTGAGGAATATTCATTCACACCTTCGATAGTTGCTGGAGTTGCATAGATCTCAATCTTTGCGGTAACCGTCCTAGATGTGTAGTTCAACAAATTGAATCGTACAACCAAATCATAAAGACCTGGATTAGTCAATGTGATGTTGAGAGTGAAGATATAGGTACCATTGGAAAACCTCAGTGGCTCTCCAAGTACTCCACCATCCCAAGTTGCTATGACATTAGCATTCTCAATACCAGTGAAATGTTGTAGATCATAGTAGTAGAAGCTATAATTCAGTGTATCACTATAGTAGCCACTCTGCAAAGTATCTGTTTCTTGCACAGCTGCATCAGTCGGTATTGAGAGTATTGTTACTATAACCGATTTCAAAGCAGTTGCATAACCAGCTTTGGTTGCAGTCAGTCGTAGATAGAGAGACTGAACTGAGAGAGAACTGATATCGATAGTTCTAATATATGTATGATTTGTCAACTCTATCAGATCGCCAGTTAGACCACCTAGAGTGAAAGTCACATTTGCACCATCTATAAGTGTATTGTAGTAGGTATCATTGAATATTGCAAGAACAGTAATTGAGTCACCAAAGAATGCTGTAATCAGGGTGGATTCTTGTCCTAGCTTGAGCTCAGTATAAATGGGTACTACCCTGATATCAATCGTAGTTTCTAAAAAGGCATGATTATCAGATACAGCTCGAATAATGAGTGGATATTGGCCAATTGCAAATCCGGTTACAGGAAGAGCCCCATCAAAATTGCCTCCACCTGAATGGGTCATTACAAAGACAGTACTATTGAACTCCATAGTAACGGTTGCTACTGTGATAGGACCTCCAATAACCGTATCATTGAGGTAGACCTGTACTCCTGAAGATGTGTTAATTACAATTACGTAAACTGACACATCAGGGATTATTTGACCAACTGCTTTAGTGACTACGAGTGTGAATGATTTCTGTCGCTGCTGATAATATTGTTTTGCTACAGTAATCTGTGGTTGATAAATTCCAAAGTCTGTATCAGAGGAATCTAACATTAGAGTATAGTAGCCATTAGGAAGTTCAGTGCACAAGTATAGCATACCATCCCAGATAAGTGTAGCATTCATACCCGGTACTGGAGTATCATAATATGGCTCTCTAACTTGGAAAGTGACATTTACCACTTGTCCCCAATCTGCATAGTATGAACTCTTTTCCAAGAAAATCTCCACAGTAGCTGCTCCTGGTTGGATTACTACAGTGGTAAATGCATCTTCATAGAATGCAAACTCACTCCAGACTTGGAACTCGTATTGTTGAGCAAATAGACCAATTGTTTGAAGTGTCAGTCTATAATTGCCATCACCTAGATCTTCTATGGTGTAGCTGGTTCCGAATAGCACTGTCCAGTCCGTCTGAATCGATGCGCCTTCAACAGCAATATTGTGGTCAAAGTCGCGGAGAGTGAGTAGAACCTCTATAGGTACCCCAACTGCGGTAGAACCTGCTGCTGGTGCTTCAGCGATGAGAGAGGTCTGAATTTCTCTAATAATTGCAGGTACATCAAGAGTTGTTCGTGATGCATAAAATGGTGAACCGGCCTTACTCATTGTGATATCAAAATAGGCCACTCCTGTACCACCAAAAACAGTACTATTGATAATTATTCGGTAGACACCAGAACCTTCTCGAATCAATGTATATTCAGCAATTGTCCAGTTTCCACTGGTGATACCAAAAGTAGCATCATCAATGCCAACGCCCGTAAGGTAATCAATGTAAGTCAACTCCATAGTGATGTTATCAAAATATGGGGTATCCTCAATAAGTGGGAAGAGAATCTGAGTTTGTCGCACGACTGTTGATACTGTCGTTGTTGTACTACGTGGAGCATAGTATGGAATACCAGAACTTCGATCTATAGTAATCTGAATTTCATGTCCAGTTTCAAGTGCACTAGCATTAATCAAAGTTGAGTTGAAGATGATCTCATAATAGGTTGCATATTCATTGATGCGTTCATCTACGAGATTGAAAGTGGAAACACAGACTTAAGCTACCCCACACCAGAACAAACTCATAGCGATTCTTATTACAGATTAGTAGAACCTACACCAAAAGCAACACCTATAAAAACTCC
>JABCSP010000185.1 GCA_018238825.1 Candidatus Thorarchaeota archaeon
CTAGAATCTCTGGTGCTTTTTGTTTGAAACACTGGATCCCATTTCCCATTGCACGAAATCAACAGCTACTTTCATTTTCCCTGTTAGGGCCGGTATATCTTCAATACCCTGAGATCTCATGACCTCTTCAATGAATGCTTCATCTTCTGGAAGCATCGTTTTCTCAACAGGACCTTCATTTTTTTCGGTTTTGGGTTCAGCCTGCTGGGGAATAACCTCAACAATATCGTCACTTGGGGGACTTGTTTCCAAATCTTCTGAATCTCTTTGAACTTCACCATGCTCTGTCGAAATGTGGGTCCTCTTCATTCTCTCTAATTTTCTATTAGCATCTTTCTTGAGCATCATACTGACATATTCATCATCATCAATGTCATTCACATGTTTACTATCATCTTCAACATGAAAACTAGCAAAGTCGTCAAGCAGATCTTCCGCTGAAATGTCATCAATGGTTTTGGTTCTCCTTCTCCAGCGCATGATCTCTTACGACCCTCTATTGACCGGTGTAACCGAGGTTTCCCAACATTACATCAATATTCATTTTCGCGGGAGTACTAATAAAATACCTATTGTTTGGGCACGGCATCTAATGGACTATTTCAGATCCCTCGTCAAAAGCTACAATGTTTGCAGAGCTAGAACCAAAAATGGATTGAAGCGATTCTCGGATTATCTTCAGTGGTAGAGGGCTCTGAGTCAAGGCTCCCATCGCACCTAGAATATAGGAATTCAACATTTTCATTGAACCAATTCTAGTCAGGGTTTCTTCCGCATCCAGGACGATGACTTGCTTGCATAGTTTGTTTAGCGAATCTATGATTTTCTCAAGGGATGGATATTCATATTTTTCATTGTTAACATCGACTGTGGGAATTTTCGTCTGACTGATGATTGCAACAGTTCGGTCTCCAGCGAATTCCAAGGCTGCTCTTAGTGCTTCTAACGGCTCCAAACCGAGAAGGATGTCAACTTCTCCCTTCGGTATCAATGGTGCCCAATCTGTTTTTCCTATACGAAGATGTGTTAGAACACTTCCACCACGTCTGGATGCTCCAAAGGTGTCTCCTACAACTGGTCTCAGACCTGATTGTGCTGAAGCATCAGCCAACACTCTTCCGCATACAAGATTTCCTTGTCCTCCTACTCCTGCCACTAAAATATTGAAGGGGTCTCTCATTGTACTCGTTCCTCCTTAATGGCATCATGAGGACAGACTGCGACACAAGCTCCACATTGTACGCAGAGTTGATCCAGAATCACCGGGTGACCCATCGTCTTATCCCAACTTATTGCGGGGCAAGCAAATTCTGAAACACAGATGAGACATTTCTCGCCTATGCACATGTCTTCATCAATTCTGAAGTATGTTTCTTTTACAATAGGATCTCTTCTGGCCTCTTCGAGAACACAGACACTATCAAGAAGTAGCACTTTCAGTCCATCCTTGTTTATTGTTGAGTGGAGTAGGTCGATAAGTTCAGGGATGTTGTTCGCATCACTTCTTGCATAGAAGTCAGGTTCTATTGCTTTGATAATCTCTTCAATCTTCACTCTCTTTTGATTGGACTCTTGATGAAGTGCGCCTGGATGTGTCTGGAATCCTGTCATTGCCGTGGTTTCATTATCTAGAATCACAAATGTAAGATTGGAATTCTTGTGCTTGGCGTTTATGAGTCCTGGAATACATGCGTGAAAGAATGTTGAGTCGCCTGCAACCGCTAATATCTTCGCGTCAAAACCGAATCTCTCAAGCTGACCTAGACCAGTAGCAACACCGATTCCTGAACCCATGGCTTGCATTGTGGTCATTGCCCTATCATAGAACACTCCCAGTGAGTAACATCCAATATCTCCTGCAACAACTAATTTGTCGCCAACTCTCTTTCGTACCTTTCTAACAGCCCAGTAGAAATTTCGGTGTGTGCAACCAGGGCAGAATGTGAGCGGACGTGGAATTAGAATATATGAATCGATTTTATTCCTTTTATCCAACTTGATATTCTTGAGATTTGCAATAGCTCCTTGCATGACATCAGTTGTCATTTCACCAAAGGTCGGAATTGCTCCGGTTCTTTTACCATGGAACTCTGGGACATTGTCTAAGTCAATAGCGAGAGACCTCACTTCGTCTTCTACAAATGGGTTGATTTCCTCTGAAAACAGAACTCTCCTAGTCTTCTTGAGCGCATCTACTACGCTTCTTCTTGGTAAGGGGTAGGTTGTTACAAGATTCAGAATACCAATATCTTTGGAGCTCAATAGATGAATAGCTTCTTGCGAGTAGCGTCGGCTAATTCCACTCGAGATGATCAAAACATCAAGGTCTTTCTCAGCTGGGTTTGTATTCCACTTTGATTCATCAAAAGTTTTAGAGATTTGTTCCATCTTACCCAGAAGATCCCTATGTTTGAAATGGGGTGCTGGAACATTGAATAGATCATCTTTCAGAGGCCCTGCCTTCCATTCTCGTTTTGGGATATCTCCCATTATAACAAGACCTCTTGAATGACTAAGCCGAGTTGTACTTCGAATGAGCACAGGAACCTCATATTTCTGAGATAGCCTCAGTGCAAAGGGAACAAGGTCCTTTGCCTCTTGGTAGGTTGAAGGTTCAAGAAGGGGGATCTGAGCTGCTTTTGCATAGAATCGTGAATCTTGCTCATTACTCGAACTATGACCACGGGGGTCATCACATACTACAATGACCAGCCCACCAGTACCAGTTCCTGAGAGATTCAAATTAAGAAGAAAATCCGAAGCAACATTCAAACCCAATGATTTCATTGGACATAAGGCTGGGACCCCTGCCCAACTTGCTCCTGCCGCTGCCTCCAATGCTACTTTCTCATTTACACTCCATTCAACATAGATATCATGTTCTTCAGCAAAGTCTAGTAATATTGTTGTAATCTCAGTTGAAGGTGTTCCTGGATATGAAGCACAGAAACCAATTCCTGCTTCTAGTGCACCTCTTGCAATGGCTTCATTGCCACCCATGATGGTTTCGTGCTTTGAGTCTATCATCATCCCACAAACTGACAGACTCTCAGAAAACACTTTCGAATTCAATATAGTGTTAAAAGGGAAACCCCTACTGATAGGTAGTATCAAAATGTCCGAAAATCGAGAAAGCGAGCCTAAAGTAGTGAAGAAATTTACTTCACTCCATTCGATATCTCATGACAAAGACGTAGATGGTCTCAACTCCGCTGCGATTGTCTGGAGATACGCAAAATCCAAAGGACTTGATTTCAGTGTCACTCTAACTGATTATGGGTCATTTGAACCCGTATTTTCAAGTGTCGCATCACTAAAAAATACTCTCATTGTGGTGTCTGATTTGGGCATGGATGATACATCACTTGATACAGTAATAACAAGTCTTACACGTGCTATATCTCAAGGTTGTAAGATTGTATGGCTTGACCATCACCATTGGTCGGAGAAGGCAATCAAATCTGTTCGCGCACTTCCTAACAAACCAGTATTGAGAATCAATCACGAGTACTGTGCTGCCGAGATTGCGCATAAGGTGTTGATGCCTCGGGATGAAATTTGTTCGGAACTTGCTCGAATTGCTCATGATACAGATTTCAATCTCCGAGAGATTGAGGGTGCAATGGCGCTAACGGATGCAGTATCTGTGATTCGCTTTGGTGCAATTGATCGTCGAGAAGACGTTTCTGATGCTCTTTATCCTGTTATATCACAACTAGCTGAAAGTGGTTTAAAGGGCGTATGGGATGATAACACCAAGAAATTCAATGACCCTGTTTTGAACAAGCGCGTCGATTATTATCGCAAGGACAAGAAGAAGAAGATGCGCAAGGCCCTTTCTGGTCATTGTGACAATGTCATCCATGATAGACTCGTTCGTGTTGTGGAAATACCCAGCGGCGTGACCTCAACAGATTTGGGGACATTCGCGGCAAAACCAGAAAACCTAGAGATTGATGGAAAAACCCTACAGGTTGCTGACTTGCTTTTCATGCTTAGCCAGGGGGGTATGCTTGGAATCCGAAGAGGGCACGAAACAGTTCTGTGTAATATGGTTGCAAAACAATTCAACGGAGGCGGTCATCCATTTGCGGCTGGGGGCGAGTACGGTCTCTATGAAGATTTTCAAGCAGTCTGCGATGATCTGTTTCTTACACTCTCAAAGAGCAAGGATTGGCTTGTTGAAGCGTAAACTCATCGATTCTCAGATAGCGCCTATTTCATTGAAACCATGACGTCGATTGATTCATTGAAGATTGTACCAAAGGTCTTGACTGCGTCATCAATCAATCCTGGGTTATCCTTACGTTGAATTAAAGCTGCCATATCCGATTCTGCTGCATGTGTGAGATAGAGCAGCATCTTGTCAGAATTCAGGCTCACCATCCGATATGTTTGGTAATTCTTCTTTGCTATCCTAAATGAAATATTACCAGTAGAAGCAAGTTTAGTAAATGCATCTCCTGTATGTTGAATGTAGTTTAATATCAAGTCAGTCGTTAATGATTGGTTACCCTCTACTGGCATCAATACACTGATTATCTTGACTCCATCCTTAGCTCTTGCCATGAGACTCATTTCTGCCATGCCTGATTTTCTTAGTCCTCCGTCAAGAACACTTGCTGGTGCCATTATCCGAGTCTCATCTCCCGGTTTAGAAGCCTCTCCAAATTCTCTGATTATTGTGCTTCTTACATTCTCAATACCCTCGATAACAACGGACCCCTCAATTTTATCCAATCCCACTAATTGATTGTATATAGTCATTGCAACCTCTTCTGGATTAGTCGTAGTGAGCAAATTCTGTTTAGTAGTTACTTCTTCTCGTTTTGTTTGGGTTTCAGAAAGCTTCTTCTTACGTTTCTTTTCCAATGCTTTGACAATTCCAGCTTCCGAAATTGAGAATTGTTTTGGATGTTGAATCGAATCGACAACAATGAACCCTTCATTTTCAAGGTCCGACAGACATCGATAGATGTATGCTTTGGTATACTTCTTCTTCTCTAATTTCTCAAGATGTGCCGCGATATCTTTGTATGTAACGAACTTTGACGGACCCCCCGCCGCAGCCATCAGAGCCTTCATTACCATCATCTGACTCGAATCCGCATCTACTCCCAACTGATGCAAATTTCCTCGGGCTTTTTCCTTTGACATCCTTAAT
>JABCSP010000186.1 GCA_018238825.1 Candidatus Thorarchaeota archaeon
AATGAGCTATGATAGGCTCAAACCATTTCGAAAGATATACAGCTATGGACAGTTAAACCAAACAGAAAGAGACCTCAGAAAATTTGGAATAATCATCAGAAGAATGATGAGCCGACTTACAGAGTATGGGAGGGAAGTTGCAGAATTCAAGGTTTTGGAGTTCTTCATCCCCCATCTTAGAAACTTCTTCGAGTCACTTCCAGAACACCAGACCGAGAGGCCAAAGAAAGCAAAGAAGTTTGTTGATGAAAGAGACTCCTTACTAATTGACATACTTCTACTTGTTTCGTATATTGCAAAACATGATGTGAAAATGACATCTTCATGGGAGTTTCCTAAACGGGAAATTGACCATATCAAAGAGGCAATGTCACAACCTACAGACGAACGATTTGAGGTTGTACAGAAATTTGCCAGAAAAGCTGGCGCATACAAAATTGTTGAAGACGACCGAGTTCATCCATCAAAGGTTGACACTCTATTTGCGGGTGAACAACACCTTGTTGCAAGACGTCTTCTCCTTTCAGCACTTGGTAGAACAAGAGCTATATGGGCAACTCCAGATCAGCCAACAGAATATACACTGACTCTTGCAATATGTCGAATAAGACAAGGAAATCAAGAAGAGTGGATAGGAATTGAAGAATTACGTGACTGGATCAGGAGCGAACTTTTTCAAGAGAATCAACCGTTGAAGTGGATTCAGGTTGATGAAGATAGGGTGCAGATGGCTCTTGAAACGCCCCTACTCCTAGGACTCATAGAAGCAGCTTACAAGGGAAAGAAGATTTTAGGAGTGAAGCTAACAGAAGTGGGTGCTAGAGTGCTTCAACAAGGTTCAGTTCCAGTTAAACCAGAAAATCGCGAAACATTTTTTGTCCAGCCAAACTTTGAGATCTCAGCATTCACAAGTGAGATGGAATATCAAAAACTCTATCGTTTAATGCTAATTACAAAACCTGTACGGACTGATGTTGTCAGCACATTCAAGATAACAGACGAGTCAATTTTCGAAGCAATTGAGAGCGGTCTTCGAGAAGAGGACTTGATTGGTTTCTTAGAAAAAGAGAGTAGTAAACCGGTTCCTGCAAATGTTGAGAGATCGATAAGAGATTGGACCTCCCAGACAACTTTCACGACTATCTCAGATATTACGCTCTTTGAAACTGAAACCGAGCGAGACCTAGAACAGCTTAGATTCATTCCTCAGTTCGAAAAGCATGTTCTACGCCAGGTGGGACCCACTGCGGTCATTGTGACAGGGGACTTGGAAGAGCTTGGTGAGAATCTTAGAAAACGAAAATGCATGGTCAAAAGAACCAGGGAAAGTCAGATACCTGAGGTAACACAAGGGACGGAGATATCGGAGCAGGTACTACTCTTTGGTACTGAACATTCAACCGAAGATGTACCATGGGACTGTGAAGGATGTCCAGCAATTCAATCATGTAATAAAATCATAAGAAGAAGAGCTCGTGGAAAAAGAGGTGGAAGGAACTGACCAGCTTGTTGCCTGAGCAGCTAGTAGGACAGTTCTTTGGTGTTGGAAGTTTAGGAGAACCCGATTTTGCAATTCCTATAGAGTACATCAAGAAGTTAAATCTCCCATATACGTATCAGCTCACTGCATCGCGCGATGAAGACATGATACGACAATTCGCAGTACTCGTTGACGAATTTGAGGAAGAGGGAGATTTTATCCTGGATGTTGATATTCACACGTATAGAGAAATCACAAGCGAGGATGATACACTTCTTCCAGAGGAGAACAACCTTCACGCGCTCTATTCCTTGATGGATGGAACCAAATATCCATTCTTCAAAACGCAACAAACAGCTCCATCCACTATGTGTTTCAGCATTCGAGATTCGGATGGCAAACAGCTAGTGAATCGAAGCATGTTCCATTTCTTCGAACGTTTAATGTCAAGGATTGCACAGGGTCAATTAGAACATTTGAGAAAACATTGCAAGACAATCATATTCTGTCAGGATGACCCAGGCTTAGGTTTCGTGAAGAATATGATTGAGAATGGTCAAGTTACTGATCTCACACTTGAGCAGATTATTGAGAAGACTGATGGGATTTTTCCTGAAGGTGTGATTCCAGCTTTTCATTTCTGTGATGATTGGAGAAGCTTGAAAAAAGACAGTTGGTATCCATTGTGGGAGAGCCGACCTAAACTAGCACACATAGATGTAGCTCGCTATCCGCCTGAAGTAGATTCAGAACAAGCAGAGAAAATGAACAGATTCTTGAAAAATGGTGGAGGGTTAGCATTAGGAGTATTACCCAATGTTGATGATGGATTCACTCAACCAATACTTGATACTCTTCGTTCTAATCTTGAGATTGTGTTGCAAGCATTTGTTAAGAGTGGAGTGGATCTTGAATTAGTAGAACGAAATTCCATGGTTTCAACACAATGTGGGCTTTCAGGTGCAAGTCCTAAATTGACCAGAGAGATTCATGAAGTGAGTGGTGAGTTTCACTCTATCTTCAAAGAGCAGATTAGACGTACTGGTTGATTGAGCCGAGTATTAGAGATACTCTTAAGAGATGTAAATCTTGACTGGTAAATTGCCTTTGGACAGTGAGATTATGGAAGAATCGAAAAATGAACCAGGCGTGATTATGAAATTCATTCAAGACTATCGTATGAAAATGCTCATTCCAGAGCTAATTGTAGTCTTTGCAGTCTGGTACTTTTTACCAAATCTAGGAGTGACGTTCTACGAAGGAAATGTATACGAATCATTCGGAGTCTGGATGTATCTCTTCCAACCATTGTTCTTCTTACCAAGTGGGCTCCTTCTTGTTGTCACAGTATTCGTTCTTCATGGAATCTATCCATTAGATAACTATCACGAAGGAAAAATACCTGAACTGCCAAAGATGGCAACTGTGATGATTATTGTTTCATTCTTCCTTATGCCAGTTCTCGTAGCCATGCAAATGCTTGGATACTTCATGACCGAAGCAACAGAGTTCTTCTCAAGGAATCCCTTCTGGGAACGTGTTGAGAGTGTCGGAGACCTATTGTTCTACGCAGGACCAATGTTCTTTGTAGGTCTTCAGTGGTGGCTTCTTCTTCCGGTCTTCTTCCTATCGCAAGGTATTGATGGAATCCACAAGATTGCTCATCATGAAACCTCAAATGAGAAAATCACAACGCTATTCTACTTCCTATGGCCAATCACAATGCCACTCTTCTTTAGCCCTGTGGAAATCATAGCAATAGCTGCTCTTTCAATACCTGCCTTTGCGTTCTATAGTTATATTCGACCATACTATACTTACGTGACTGCAGTTCACACATTCACATTCGCAGCGTTAATTATAGCCACAGTATTTCTTGCACCAATGTTGCCATTACTTAATCACTGGTGGCCAGGAACAATTCCAAGTTATACTCCTCCAGAATCACTCTGGGGAACAATAACACTGACCCCGATGATTCTTGCAATAGTGGGCGGGATAGCAATTATTGCTGTAATAATCGCAGCATATCTTACACATAAGAAGTAGTGATTGATGGAAGTGCGAAACACACTTCCGTCCATTCTTGTTTTATAGACAATTAATCGAATGTGGGCTTACGATCAGCAAGTTCATCGTCTTCTTCTCGTAGCTTGTGTTGGAAGGGGCGACCCTCTCCATAAAATGCCGGATCTGTTCCACGAGTTTTACCCATGATTACAAAAAATCCGATGGCTTGTATGCAAACAGAACCTATGCAGATAAGCATGACTTCTGCAAAATAGGCGTGAGTTAAAGTTCCATAGAACCAGATTATAGGGTAAACAATAGCCTGAATGATAATTCCAGCAGCAAGCATCAGTACCCATTTGTTTGTCCAATTTGGATTTGCCATTGTATAACACCCTAGTTCGTCTATAGATTCCCGGTCAATGGTATCAATTAAAGCTGTCTGTCGTGCCACAATCAGGGTGCCACCGCTGAATCGTAGTTATCCTTTAGCTTGATAACGATGAAAGCAGCAAGTTTTCTGAAGTCTTTTGTCGATATATTGGGCACTGAACTTGACTTCTTTGGAATTTCAAATCTTGCTACGATCACTGAAACCTCATCATCCATTGAATATTCTAGAGTTACTGGATACTTTGTTCTAATTCTGTGAGATTCGGAGGTTGTTTCAACGTGAAACCCTTTGTAGACTGTGCCAACAAGATATGGATAAGCAAACCCTGAGTGAGAAACCTGTACTTTAACTTGAACTGTGTCAGGAAGCCCTTGAATATAGGATTTGACCTCTGCAGTTAGTATTGTTTGAACTCCTCCACGTATTCCAAGTTCGACACTCATTCCTGCACGAACACCAGTTACACCTTCTAATTGACTTGCAAAGTTATAGGTATCACCTGTGATTGGAGGTTTAAAGAACTCATCAGAATCTATTTTCGGGATTCTGAATCCAATGACAAAGGCTGACACTGAAATGATGACATAGAGGATAGATATGACGAGTATTGAGTCAATGAACGGGCTGATAAACAGAAAGCCAATCATTTGGAAGACTAATGTCAGTCCGCCCATTATCATTGCAAACATCATCAAGCAACAACCTGTAAAGGAATCACCGGGATGTGCATAGAGAGCACCATACGCATCCTCATAATTATCTACAAGTTCTTCATACTCGGGAAAGCTGACCCATGTTTTACGTTGCTCCCAATCACCGGGGATATAATCAATGGCTTTCTTGGATCCAAATCCGAGGACAAAAGATACAACGAAGAGAACTGTAGGAAGAGCAATATCTACAATGATCAGCTTCAATGCATCATCGTAGTAATTGTATAGGTATATTCCAACTATAACAAAAATCAATAGGATTATTGCATAGGCTCTATTAACATTCACTTGGCGACTGTGGTCAATAATTTTCCCTTCGCTCAAACAGGTTCTTCCTCCTAGTTCTGAACATGTTCACTAGAGGAAATAAGGACATCGCTTTAGTTCGATGTATCATCTATTGGTTTATGTTTGCTTAGAAATGTATCAATATCTTCTAGAACATCATCAAGAATCTCTTCTCCCCCTCTATGACGCATATACTCTTGTATCATCAAACGAATTAGCTGGGCGGTTTTAGTGGGAGTGATAGGCTCAACAATATCTCCAATCT
>JABCSP010000187.1 GCA_018238825.1 Candidatus Thorarchaeota archaeon
GACCTTCAGAGTCGATGAATGTATGACTAGTGTTTGGTGATGAAAGTAATGGATGTGTTGTATCAACTGTTGTAAGTATATGACCAGAACCAGAATCAACATAAGAGATAGGCCAAGGTGACCAATCAACATCAGTCGTTACTCCCAGTATTGCGAGCACCCCTCCAGCTCGAACATATTCATTAATCTCGTCAGCAGTCAATTGCAGATTAGCATTGAATGAAGGGAGTGCGTGGGGTTCGATAATAACGGCATCTCTGAGGAAAAGCAAGTCAACGAAGTCAGAGTAATTTGAATTCTCATAATAATCATATTCCACTGTTAGATTTGTCAAAGCGTCTTGAAGAGGGGTTGATTCACCAAGTGCAACAACTGGAGGAACACCTCTACAAGGCATATGCGTATCAAAATCTACGGACTCTGGGTCGACACATGCTACATGAGGAGCACTAACAGGTTCATAGAGTCGAACGGATGGGTCTCCAAAGAGAATTTGTTGATTCGCATAATCTCGGGGATCACGATTGGTGAGAGGATTTGAATAATCAGAGGATGTGAGTGTAAGACCATTTGAAAGAGCTTCACCTATTGTGCTTCCTTCACTAAGTCCTTGGGCGAGTAAAACTGAGAGCATACCTGCTGGTTGGAAGTAAACTGTTCGGGGAGAGGCAGTTACAGCAACTGCACCATGTTGCATAAGCATCAAAGGCATATCAGTCCCACCAAGAAGACAAGCTGTTAGAATCACAATTGGCGAGCCTATGTTATCTATCTCAGATTCTAATTCATCTGTTGATTTTACGACATGATTTGCAACTTCATTAGTGAAAGCAACGGGATTGACTAATCTATTAGCATCTGAGGGACTCTCACGAACGGCTAGACTATCTTCAAATCCGTATGGGCTCTGTGATGTCCTTAGTGAGAAATAACCTAAACCACTTGGTCTAGCAGGAGGGTCTCTTGGAAGTAAAGTTAACGTTCCATGAGTACTTAATGTCCACAATGCAACTTGTGAATCAAGTTGAGAGAACACTTCAGTAACGCCAACTTCTTGTTCAATCGCAAAACCAGCGGATTCAAGGGCATCTGTAGTATTCTCTAACTGATAAAGCAAATATGTATCATAATTATTATCTGCAACCTGTGCTCCGTCAGTATATGCATACATACTAACGAGAGAAGTATCTGCATTTTCAGCCGTCAGAAATAGATACCGGTGTAACAAGCCGCGGTTTATGAGTATTGAAGCTTCAGCTGGGTTTTCAGCAGGTATTCTGCCAGGTTGAAAATCACATTGTAGTGATCTATCAAAGCTTATTGGTAAGAGTGTGACAGGTGCAACAACAACAACGGGTTGTGGAGATGTTGAATTAAATGCTCCACGAAGGGTCAAGAAGCTCTCAAAATCATCAACAGACTTCATCATAGAGAATTTGTTTGGAATGCGTTCATCATACCATCCATTTTCTGCCCGATTCTCATATTTGTTGATTACATAGACATTGTTGATTTCAGGACCTATCAAGTATGGAGCCCATGTTTCTTGTGCCCTAGTAGTTAGGTGATTATCAGTTCCACACAATGAGAAGATTGGACTTCCATGAACTGCTGCGGAATAAGCAGCTGGTCCGAAGAATTCATTGTTATCACCCGTAGGTACCGTGATTACAATGTCTGGATTCTCAGACTGTGTGATGATATTACTTGATACAGATGTGTAACTGTCAAGAGTGGTAACAGATGATGTAAGAGCTGATAAATCAGTGTCAAGTGAGGAGCTGTGGATATTGAGTGGATCAACAAGGATTGCGGTACTTACTCCAAGTCTGCTCAACGCCCACTCAGTTTTCGAAGGCACTTGATTCTCGTCAACATAAAGTAATGGAACATTCAGTAAAGACGCAAGAACTGCGCCATTGGCTGCAGATTCCAAGTATGCTTGAAGGTCAGAGGGAAGTTCTGAGATTGTCCAGGATATTTCGATATTGTTCTGTTCTTCTGTAGCATCAGCCCATGCAGCTACAATAGCCCAATCACCTTCCATAGGATAAGGAAGGTCAATAGCATCTTCTCCTGGACTGGAGAGAGCACTTCCTGCTGGAGCCCACATCGCAAGTCGCCCAGTAGGATCAATGAGAGCTAGGTTGAGATCTGTAGCAGCATTATCCCAAGTCAAAGAAACATTTAGCCAATCAGCTCCTGAGGGAACTGTGACAGTCTGTGTGAAACCAGGATGGTAAACAACCTCACACTCCATATTGGTAGTGCCTGCAGAAGCCCTTGTGATGTTCATTATCCATTCACCATCACTCGTGACAGGTACCCAGAAATTAAGAGGAACTGGAGAGGCTACATATCCTACATTTCTTGAGAAATACATCTGATTGTACACAGAGTAATCTACAATTGTTCCCGAAGGATCGATTAGTTCATGAGTCAGTATCTCAGAACCAGTCCAATTGAACCGGCCCTCAATCCAACCAGCCCATGTTGGAGGAGTAAATGCTATACTAGTGGGCTCAAGAGTACCAACTACGCTTCCACCAAATTCTGAAAGCTGTGATACTTGATTCTGAAAAGTATGTGTAGCACTTCCTGATGTTGGAGTACTGGTATCAAAACTATCCTTTGATAATGCAATGACTGCAGTATTACTCGTGCGCCACTCTGAAACTGCTATTGTTGCAGCAATATCAGCAGAGCTGGTTCCTGATATTCGAGGATAGATTTTAGCTCCAAGATCGTACTGAAGATTAGTCAGCGTAGACTCTGAATAGTCACCTATCGCCATTACTTGGGTGAGTCCTCCATCGATTTCTGTATACTCCACCCAATCTTCCAACAACCACGCTTCACTGTCGGATCCTGATGTATAGATGAGTGGTGAGATATATTGAGTATCATTGTAATTGAATACGGATGTAGGAATCGCCGACATATACGCAAAATCATCGATGTAAGAATTCGAATCAGGAGCAACAATAGTGAGCCTTCTAAGAGGAATCTGAGAAGAACTTGCACTTGGTGTGGCATAATATGAATTTCTGAGAGATGTATCTAAGGGGGGAGATAGATTTGTTAGTATCCCAGGCATTGATGGAAATATTGCAGAACATATCAAAATGATTAGAAATATTGGCGTGATGATCTTTCCGTTCCTGTAACTCAACTGAAGTTCACTCCATTGGAAGACACTCCAAGGGGGGAAATTTAGTAAATAGAGTTATCGCGTTGAAATGTTAGAACTAGAATTTAGGATGAATAACAACCTCGTAGAAGTTAATCACCAATATCTAGTAAATCATCATCATCATCCCCAAGAGATTCTTCTGCTTCTGGAAGATTATCTCTTAGATCATCAATGACACGCCTAAGTCTTCGACGGGTAGCTTTGGGGATATCCCACATCTTCTGTTCGGCTCTATCAAGAACTTCTCTTGAAATATCAAAGATTCCAGCTTCAAAATAGTTCTTAGATGCTTCTACAAACATCTCGGCTGCTCTCTTCTCGTCACTATTTGTTTCAGAGATGTCACCCAGAAGAGATTGAGCATCGGCCATACCAGCCTTGTCACCCATATCTTCGTAAATCTTCAGGGCTTTCTTAATAGATGCTTTCGCTGCAACCCAATCTTCTTTGTCAACATGAGCTGCACCCATATCCATGACTACACTAGCCATTCCTTGAGTGTTGTCAAGGGTTTTGTACGATCTCTGAGCTTTCTTGAAATAACTCATCGCTTCATCAAAACTTCCCTGTCCCAAGCTTGCCAAAGCGAGACCATAAACTGCATCTGCGGAACCACTCTTATTGCCACTTTTGTCAAAGAGTTTCATGGCGGATTCGAGGGAAGATACTGCTTCATCCCACTGTTCTAGATTAATTCCAGCAACACCTAGATTGTACAAAGTATCGCTTGTACCTATTTCATCCTTGAGGTCTTTGTAGATTTGCTTAGATTCTTGGAAGCACTTGTGAGCTTCCTCAAACTCTGCAACTGACATGTAAATATTGCCAACTGTATTGTACATCTTTGCAGCTTCATCTTTTTCTCCAGATTTAGACGCTGCTGCTGCTTGTTCAAGGAGGTCAGCAGGGTCCATATTATCGATTACAGTTTTGGGTTCTTCTGTCATTAGGCTCACCTAGACAATATATGACGTTGCTGTTTATTTCGCTTTTGATTCTTTCTAAAGAAACATCATCGGCGCATAATGGTAACAGGATCTTTCATGATAGATCGAACATCATCTTTGACAATAAACTGCTCATCACCCACTTGAACTTCAAGGAGTTTTCTCAATTCAAATCGGCGTAGATATCCCACAGCCTGTTCACGTTCAAGATGGAGATCCTTCATCAATTTACTAAGACCATCTTTTACACCGTCGTATTCAGCGAACTTTCCAAAAACAGAGCTCCACTGCATCATAACTAGATAAAGCAGAGTTCTAAGCATACTATCAACGTTCTCTCCAGTCTTAGCAGATACTGGGAACACTGGTAATCCAGCTAAGAAACGCAAATTCTTTCTCATCGTATCAACTGGACGAGATTCGGGCAAATCTTGTTTATTCGCAGCGACAACACATGGAACACCAGGTAAGAAGAAAGCAATTTCGCGGAAGAAGAGTTTAGCACGTTTATCAGACTCAGGGTTTACTGAATCGACAACGAAAATAATACCATCGGCACCTGAACTGAGTATTTTCCGCATTGTCCGGAATCTCAGCAAACCAGGAGTACCAAACATGAAAACATTCATTCCATCTACATTCGCAAGACCATGATCCATCGCTATCGTGGTGCCTCGACGTTCTATGTTGATGCAAGATCCGTTGGTAATGTGATGAATCATCAAACTTTTTCCGGCTTCATATGGACCTGTTACGACAATCTTCATTCCTCAACACCGTTGATTGTTTCCTGGACAAACTTAGACATAAGTCTTAGCTGTCCACCCACCAACGGCAGTGGGCATTATTTTAATCTTTAGGATGTTTCTGGCCGCGTTCACATCTGCATGGAGTCGAAACTCACAACTCGGGCAGTAGAAGTATTCTCCGCCTCTCTCTTCCTCTGTGGAACCACTGTCCTTCACACGAAGGCCCCGTTCACCAC
>JABCSP010000188.1 GCA_018238825.1 Candidatus Thorarchaeota archaeon
ATGTAGCAGACTACTTGGAGAAGCTGGGTAAGCTTCCGAAGGAGTAGAGGGGAACTGATCCCCTCCTCTTTCTTTTGTTTTGATTGTGAAGTATGATAATCTAGAGAGGAATGAAGTTAATGAAAGGATTCAAAGAATTTGGAGTTGCTATGACTGGTGTCTTTCCAGTAAAAGAAGGAGTAGAATTAGCCAAGGTTGCAGAAGCATCAGGAGTTGGCTCAATATGGTTTGCCGAGGACTACTTCTTCAGGGGAGGTATTCCCTACATGGCTGCTGCAGCTATGGCTACTGAGAAGATTAGAATTGGTCTAGGAGTTGTAAATCCATATACACGTCATCCAGCACTGATTGCAATGGAGTTTGCAACACTGGATGAAATGTCTAACAAAAGAACAATTTTTGGCCTTGGTTCTGGCGTACCCTTCTGGATGGACCAGATGGGAATTTACGATAAAAAACCCATATCCAGAACTAGAGCTTCTGTTGAGCTGATTAGAAAAATTATGACCGGAGAAAACATCAATCATGAAGACAAGTTCTTCACAGCCAAAGACATCAAACTTGTCTTTAAACCTGTTAGAAAGAGCGCACCGATTTACTTGGCATTTGAAGGACCTCAGGGTCTCACACTATCCGGTGAAATCGGAGATGGTGTAATTCTTTCAATCTTTTGCACACCAGGATATGTGAAATCTGCTTGGGAAAAGATTGCAGAGGGAGCCAAGAAGGCTGAGAAGTCATTGGAAGAATATGAGATGGTTGTCTATATGCCAATGGTTGTCAATGATGATCTTGACAAGGCACTTGAGATTACAAGAGAGTTCTCAAAATTGTATCTTCCACACTCTCAAGGAGGAGGTCCTTTGATGTCTCATGCTGGTGTGAAGGCTGAAGATACACAAGCTATGGCGGAGGCAGTAAAGAAAGGAGATGATGCATTGCTATCTCAACTAATCACAGACAAGATGTTACAGGAACTCTGTGTGGTTGGGGATAAGGACACTTGCATTAAGAGATTCCACCAGATGGTTGATGCAGGTGCAAATACCATTGTTGCATTCCCAGTACCTGGAACGGAACCTCTCGAAACAGCAAAGATGTTGGGTACTGAATTTATGCCACAATTCAAGTGATTTACAAGGGATTTGATGCGATGCAAGAACCTATGGAACTCTTCTGTTTAGATGATGCTGAGAAACAAGATATGCCCGATTCCGCAAAGAGGAGGAATCGATTAGTTGCATACATCGCTACTTTCCTTGTAACTTTCACTTTAGGAACCACGGAAATATTTGCTCCCTGGTATATTGGTGCGATGGGAGGAACCAACTTCGAGATGGGTTGGGCAATGGGCTCATTTGGAATTGTATACATGATATCTCCAGCACTTGGAGGTATATTTTCTGATAGAATTGGAAGAAGAAAAGCACTACTCATTGCAACTTCAGCATACGTTCTTGTGTTGATGCTATTTCTCAATCCATTTGCTTCTCCACTCTATCTCATTATAATTAGAGCTTTGGAAGGACTGGTTTTTGGGTTCATTGCACCATCAAATCAGGCAATGCTTGCGGAACTAACCCCAGAGTCGGAGGTTGCGGTTCTTGGTAACTTCTCTACATGCTGGAGTGCCGGGATGATCTTTAGTCCCTTTATCCTAACATTCATGACCAACAATTACGGATCAACATCAGGTATCTATGTCGTTATAGCAATTGAATTGATAATGTTGGGGCTTATTGGAGGATTCTTGCAGGGTTATCGTAGAAAACCATTATCAAAACCCACCAATGAAGAAAGTCAAGATTCTCACATAGATACACCACCATCAAAGACAAGTCCGCGCTTCCTCGCCTCTTACCTTTCAATAATGCTTTGGGGAGTGATTTCCACAATTGTACTTGCACTCTTTCCAGCATATGTAGAATCTCTGCCGGGATTAACAATTGGAGATTGGGGTATGATGCTCCTAGTATGGAACGGAGTTCGAACAATTGCGTTCATAATAACTGCAAAACTTCCGGAACAATCCATGACCTCAGTGATTTTGCTGGGTGCTATTCTCTCTGCGATTTCTTCAAGTATCATGTTCGTATTTACTGATTTTTGGATGTTGATGATTTCTATGATTCTTTCAGGGATAGCAGTTGGGTTTTGTTACCTAGGAGCACTCTATCTTATTGTGTCAGCTACCAAGGTTGAGAAAGGAGCGTATGCAGGATTAGTAGAGAGTATGGGCGGAGTTGGGTTATTTGTCGGTCCTATTTTTGGAGGATGGCTAGCCGATTTCAGTGGGGAACTTCCCTATCTAATGTGTATGGTTCTATCGATTATAGTATTTCTAGGAATCATCCCACTTCTCAGGAAAGAACGGAATTCTGCAAAGGAGTAAGTCACTCTTTTAATATTTCATCGAAGGCTCCTTTCAATGAAGGTGCCTCGTTGATCTTTTTCTTTGGTGGGAATGGATAAGCTACTTTGCTGTGAGATAACCCAGACTCAACAAGCATGAAGGCAGTTTTTACTGCTACAACCCAGGGATCAAGAATAGGAATACCTAGACTCAACATAATTGGTTCCAAGTCAATTTCATGTGATAAACCAGTACAACCAAGAACTATTACATCTGCCCCATCTTCTTCAATCGAAATCTTACAGAGCTGCTGTAGCTCTTCTTGAGCTTTCTTAGGATTTTTTGATATATCAAGTACTGGCATTTTGAGATATCTGACACCACTACAAAATGCTTCGAGCCCTTCCTTACGAACTCCTGCTTCCATACATTTTTCCAACGAATTACCTTGAACAGTTACAATACCGAATTTAGTTCCAAGTGTCAATGCAAGGTGTAATGAAGAATTTCGTGGTGCAACAACAGGAATTTTCGAAACCTCACGTGCTGCATCAAGAACTGGATCACAAGCACAATCTAGCACAATTACATCATATCCTTCATCATTGGCTATAACAACCTGTTCGAGAATGAAAGGCGCATTGTATGCCTCATCTACACGTGATTCAACACTATGAGTTCCATGTCTAGGAGTCAAGTTCCCAATTTCACTTCCAGGGGGAACAAAGGACATTACAAAGGACTTCTTCTTTGGGTCAGTCCACCAATCGATACCTGTTGCTCCAATCAGGGCTAGTTTAGTCATTATTCACACCGTTCAACTTCACTTTACTAGTGGAGCCGCCCAATAATCTCTTCCATTGGCTTATATTCTAGCTCAGGATGACCATAACGCTCAGGTGAAAATGCTTTCTTCCCAATCTCAGTACTGCCTGCAATACGAAGGCGTTCGTGTGCAGGGACAGCAGTCACAATAACATCCAATCCTTCCTTCAAATCCGAGCTCATTACTCCATAGCCCGTGTCAGGATAATGCATGCAGATTAAATCGGGGAACATTACTACGGGCTCGCCATCGCTCATAGCCATCATGTATTCGTTTTTGACAACAACCTCAAAGCGACCCTTGAAATCATCAGGCTTGATACTTACTAATACATGCCAATGACCTGCACGATCTTCACCCTTGACCTCCTCGATCGTACCACGAGTTAGAACTTGTCCACCCATGGTATCAAGGAAGGCATCTATGGGATTGGTTTTATTTGCATTAGCACCTTTTACTGCAATACCTAGTTCTATTGATTTTGATATTGAATTAGGAATTACAGCTTTTTTGAGTTGAGCTCCGGATTGAAAGTAATGATTATTCGCGCCAACACCACCATCTTGAACTACGGCGAAACGACCAATTTCATCGGCAAGCGCAGGACTTGTGGTCTTGTCAACAATGACAACAGAACCGTTCTTGGAAACTACTGGCATTGGGCAAAGCTCGATTCCGTAACCTACGAAAGTAATCATTTGAGTTTCTGGTGCTGAACGACCAAGTCCATCACCATCAACAGTGGTTATGCCTGCTCGTGCTGCAAGAGAGAGCATCACTGTTGTATTAGTTCCACCAAGTTCGAATGGAACAAGATGATTCACTTTCTTGCCGGTGATTCGTTCAGAAATCTTCATGGCCTCATGAAGCTCAAAACAAGTTTCCCAAGTTTCTAACATATCTCCAACGGATTTGAACACAGAAACAGAACCCATGTATCCTCCACAAACGATGAAAGCATCGTCTTTGATATCCACAGGATCTGTGATTTCGTAAACTCGATCACGTTGATAGTCCCAATCAACAAGGGGTTTCCCAAAGGAAACAGGATCTCCTCCACCACCAGTGCCCAGTATGCCAACACCGGTAAGCATGTCATAGGCATTCTCTTTTGATAGCCTCATTCAAATCAAACCTCAGCAATTTATGATATGTCTAGCCAGCACTTCTTTCTCCGTCCATTGAATGAACGATTTTGTACCAGCGTTTCTTAGTACCGATCTTTGCACGTCTTCGCCATCCACGTGATTTGGGTTCGTCTTCAATCATCTTGTGAATCTTATTTGCAACCGCAATTACATGGTCTTTCTGTTCCTGGGTGATGTCTGTGACAGTTGGAACAAAATTGATGAATTTCTTGATATTCTCAGTTACTGTGTAATAGAAACCCCAGTCATCAGAGAGAATTTTTGCAATGTAAGGGCCATTCACCTTTGTGTCGTCAAGTTCATCACTAACATCATGTGCTAGAAAGGTGATGATTAGGTCTTTGAGGTCCTTCGCGTTTATCTCGAAAATCTGAGTCTTCTCAAGGAACAACTCCGCTAAGGGTATTGTAGGTTGATCAACTTCCAATCTATTATTCTTCTTGAAATCAATTTTATGACAGAAATCCAGATGGTCGTAGAATACATCAACTTTCCTGCCTGTGTTCTTATCAATGAACAAATCTCTAAGAGTTGATGCTCTAGCAAAACTTGGAGGAACCCAATGATATCCCAAGTCATCCCTGAAGAGATTGATGGTTTTCTGTTGATGTTTGTAGTACGACATGTAGTCAATGTCAGTAACTTCCCTACCCATCTTAATGTGGAGGGCAGCATATTCAGGGCTCTTCAACCTAAAAGCTAAGCATCCAATAATCCGTAGTGGGATTCCTAACTCAGCAGCAGCTTTCTCAATTCGTAGCGCTTCATCCATGAAATCTTCAAGAATTGGACCATA
>JABCSP010000189.1 GCA_018238825.1 Candidatus Thorarchaeota archaeon
TCACATCTGTATAGAGGAATTAGCAAATCTAGATGCGAAAGTTATACTGAGACTGGGCAGTTGTGGAGGTATCGATCCAACAGTAGTAACTGGTGACGTTGTTGTACCGACTGGTTGTGTCAGAGATGAGAGAGCAAGTTTGAACTATGCGCCGATAGAGTATCCTGCAGTAGCTTCACCACACTGGTTTAGTGCACTCCATCATGAGATATCAAAACTCCTACCATCTGACCGTGTATATTCAGGAATCTGTTTAACTACCGATATTTACTATGCTAATCCGATTTACGATAAATTAGACCTCTGGACTCGTGCAAAAGTGAAGTGTGTCGAAATGGAAAGTTCACTCGTATTTACATTTGCTCAAACCCGAGGACTTGATGCTGCATCGATTCTGTCTTGTGATGGTAATCTTCATGGGGGCGCACAAAAGGGAGAACAAAAAGATGAGGGTGAAAAAACTGGAGAACAAGACCCTCTCATCATAGAGGCGATTGAGAAAACTATTCAGGCTACAATTGCAGCGATTGATCATATCTATGACAAATAGATTTCATTCAAACGGTGTTAGTGATGGTGTCCGATGACTCTGATACCCCTTCATCCGCAATAAGATCTTACTTGGTAATGAAGGCAGAATCAAAAGAAGCACTCAAACTTGCTAAAGAGTGGTGGGGCGATAAAGAGGTTCCAAGCTATATCAAGATCCACCAATTTGAGATGAGCGATGTAGACGAGTTCGTCAATCTATACAATCGATGTTTTCTTGCGTCACCTGATCCTTTCTGTCCGCTCACTCCTGAACAAGCCACAAAACTCGATCCAGAGGGAATATTCGTTGCAAAATTAGGGGATACCCTTGCTGGATTTATTGCATGCTTTGTAGAAAATCAGAGCGATTCTAATTACGGAGAGATTACTGGCATTGGAGTTCTTCCGAGTCGGAGAAGAAAAGGTGTTGCTACAGCCCTTATCAAGAGTGCATCCAAGTACTTCCTCGAATCGGGTGTTGATGAGATATATTGCGAAGTCTATGAGAAAAACATACCTTCTCAGATGCTCATTGGAGCTTATGGTTTCGTTGAAGTTGGTCGTAGAGATATTCCAATGCAGGCTGGTATTCAGTCCGATTCATTAGCAGAATCAGAACTTCCTGGTGGTAAGATTATGCGCCGTCTTGGTCTAAGACCTAGAGCTGGTTGTGAAACCTGTAGAGATATCTGATTGTTGAAAACTGAGCAACTTTTTAGTGAGGTATCACTACTCAAAAAGTGCAATGCACGAGTCTGAGGCCGATAACACTCAAGTTACTACTTCTATGAGAAGAGTTACTCTCAGACGATTTGAGAAGGTGAATAATCCTAGTTCTATCCATGGTATCTATCCCTACAGAGGAAAGATGTCCCCATTAGATGCATCACATGTAATTGAACAGTTACCAACTAAATCCTGTCTATTGGACCCCTTCTGTGGTACAGGAACAATCATCTATGAAGCACAGAAACATGGGTTGAAGGCAATTGGTGTTGATAACAACCCATTGGCATGCACAATTGCTCGGGGAAAGACTGACCCATTAGTTACGGAATCTACAATAGAGCATCTTGAGAGTGCGATTAAAGCTGCCAAGTCACTAACAGATGTTGCGCCAATGCCCTCCCAACCTGCTAAATACTTCCACGAAAAGACTGCAGACCAAATCATGCGCATCCTTTCAGTATCAAATGATTTCTCATCATATCTCCTCTCCAGCTTCTATGGGGCAATATGCCTAGCAGCTCGTGCATGTAGTGACTGGATTTGGACTTCAACTTCGACAGGAAAAATAAACAAACCTCTCAAGGATATCGATTTCTATTCGAAATTACTTCGTAAAGCACGAAAGCACATTAATTATGTTCTTGGAACTCCTTCTGTGAAGATACATACCCATGATACACGAAATATCCATCAAATTGTACGTAAACACTCTGTGGATTTCGTATACACTAGTCCCCCTTACTTTGATGCTTTAGATTATACCGGGTATTATTCCAAAATAGTTCTCGAAATACTAGGTGTGGATCGGTCCATTATTCGAGAGGGTTTAATTCAAAGATATTCAACCTACAAAGAAGAAATGACGAAAGCTCTACAATCAATCGATCAAGTTTTGCATGATGAGTCATTGGTGATATTTGTTGTTGGAGACCGCATGGTTCGGAAGAAGCTCATTCGCGGGTCTGATTTCTTTGCGGAAATTGTTCCCTGGAATGACCCCTACATTGTGGAACGCGAGTATACAAAGACGGCTAGTGGTCTCTGGGATAAGATTAACATTACAAAAAGAAAAGAACAGGTAATAGTTTGGGACCTTGCACGTGGAGGTCGCAAGTAACATGACCAATCACATTGTTATTACTGGTGATAGTAAACGAATGGAATTGATGCCAGATGAGTCAGTTCATCTTGTCGTCACCTCTCCTCCCTATTGGAATCTCAAGGATTATGGTAATGATGATGCTATTGGCCAGTCATCTTCCACCTATGAAGAATATCTCGAATCGCTCTATGCTGTATTCAAAGAATGTGTAAAGAAGCTCGTACCTGATGGAAAACTCATTGTAAACATCATGCCAATACTTCTTCCTGGCAAAACATCAAAATTCAAACGACGGGTCACAAAGACAGTTGTCACTGACCTAGAGGAGTTCATGGATTCTCTTGGTAACATGTACTTTCATTCCCTTTACATCTGGGACAAGAGAAAGGCTGTACGTTTCAGTTCTTGGGGTTCCTATCCATATCCCCCAAATCTGTTGTCAACTTATCCCTATGAGTGGATTATCGTGTTTTCCAAGAGCGGAAAACGTAGTAAAGTGAGCAAAGAAATCAAGGAAGCTTCCAAAATCACTCATGAGGAATTTACTGACTGGGTACAGAATTCAATCTGGGACTTTCAACCTGCTTCAGCTAAAAAAGAAGGCCATCCCGCACCTTTTCCTGAAGAACTACCTCGAAGGTGTATCCGGCTCTATTCTTTTGTTGGTGATACGGTTCTGGACCCTTTTGCTGGGAGTGGAACAACATTGAAAGTTGCTAGGGAGCTGGGCCGTAACTCGATTGGATATGAACTCAATCCTGAATATGAACCAATTATTCGGGCGAAGATAGGTGCAGATGACAAAAAGAGTGATGATACGTTTGAATTTGTAATCGATAAAAGATAAACCTAATTAATGCAGGTGTGCATATTTTTAGTATCGTGATGAGTCATTCAGTTCATCTATCAATGACTCTTTCATAGGGAGGATTATTGGAGAGGTGGTTTACGACATAGTAGTTGTTGGTGCTGGACCCGCGGGTTCTGTGGCAGCATACGAGTGTGCAAAAAGAGGTTTCAAGACCCTTCTGTTAGAGAAGGCTATACTCCCACGAGAGAAGGCATGTGGTGGAGCTGTGATGTATCGTGGGATTCGTATCCTGAATGGAATAGTCCCACATGAATTGATTGAACAGAAGATATACGGTTTGAGATTTGGTTTCCATAATGGTACATCATCTGAATTCATTTCTCACAAACTGATTGGGATTACTGTTTTTCGTGACAAGTTTGACGATTTCCTCTCTACGCGTGCAGTTGAAGCTGGGGCTGAACTTGCAGAAGACACTCGTGTTATACACACATCTGTTTCTGATGAGTGTGCAACTATACAACTTCAAGATGGGCGGGAGATCAAATCAGATTTTTTGATTGGTGCTGATGGTGTCAACTCTATAGTTAGTCACTCGCTCAAGCTACGTCCAAAACGTAAAGATTTGACTAGAATTGGTCTTGGGATGGAGGCTGACTTCTATGTTGGAAGAGCGGGAGTGATGAAGGCAACAAAGGGAAATCCATCAGTTCTAGAGATACTTCCTTTGAAGAACCGAATTGCCTATGGATGGATATTTCCAAAGCGTGAACATCTTGCTATTGGAATAGCTGGATCTGGTGTACATATGCGTGCCCTCCGTCCTGATTTTGATGGATTTTACCAAAGCCTCGAGAAGCGATTAGGTGTAAAGTTAAAATTGGAGAAGCGAAGAACCTGTTTCCTTGGGGGAGAAGGTATAGCAGGTACTAATGTTACAAACAGAGCTATCTTGGTTGGGGATGCTGCTGGCTTCGTAGACCCAATGATGGGTGAAGGGATAGCATATGCAATGCAATCAAGTAAAATTGCAGTGGATGTTATTGATCAATCAATAGCAGAGAACCAATATGATGCTGACTCATTAGGGAAATACCATCAGCTTTGCCGCGAAGAATTCTTAGCTAATTTTCAAATGGCGTCATGGATGGGATCACGGGGAATCTCTTTTGCATCTAATCTTCTACCTCGGATGAGTGGTCATAAACTGACCTCAGATATAATGGCTATGGTTGCACGAGGAGAGATTGGTTATGCAGATATTCCTTCTGTTATACTCAAAAAGATTCCAAGACAAATTCCTTCTTTTATCAAACATGTTGTGCAATCTTATATACAAACTCGGAGCTGAAAACCTTCTTAGGGCGATATATCATGCTTTTGAGTGATGAGAACTCTTCGTCCTGTTTCGGTTATACTACTAATTGTACTTGTATTTTCTATAATGCAAGTTAATGGTCAAGTATCCCACACTCCTCTCTTTGATGGTGAGAGTGCATATAGCTTTCTTACAGGACAGTGTGATTTTGGTCCACGACCACCTGGTTCTGAGAATCTAACTCTATGTCGACAATACATTGTTGAAACTCTAGAATCTTTCAATTGGACCGTTTCAATTCAGAATTTCACTTACAAAGAAACAGAGTGTGCAAATATCATTGCCACTTGGTCAGGGGCTGTGAATTCACCAATCGTGCTTGGGGCTCATTATGATACTCGTCCCCGAGCAACATCTGACCATCCTGATAATCAATCAATCCCTATTCTGGGTGCAAACGACGGTGGAAGTGGTACTGCAGTTCTTATGGAACTAGCTAGAATTTTGCCAACAACAGATAGATCTAAGGTTGAACTTGTATTCTTTGATGCCGAGGACTCCGGTCAAATTGATGGATGGGAATGGATTCGAGGGTCCGTACATTATGTATCTGAACTTACTTCTCAAAGAA
>JABCSP010000018.1 GCA_018238825.1 Candidatus Thorarchaeota archaeon
TCAACAGGAACCTCTGAGAGTAAGATGAGTCCGCTGTTATCATACGCCATCTCTGTCCCGTGATATACAATTCCGTTGAAGGTGAAAGGACTCTGAAAGTTCTTGCCTACAAATCTATGAACTCTAACACCTAATTTTCTGCTTTGCTCTTGATACTCTCTCAAGAGTTCCAGTGAGTCTTCAATATTCAGGGTACCATTCTTTAACAGGTCATCTAGATTCTGTAGAGGTTCATCTAGAACTGCCCCGTCCTTCTTAGCCTCAGTGATGGCCTCTTGTAAGAAATGATCCTGTGTTTCTTTTTCCGGCTTCTCTATTGAAACCTCAACAGCTTCCTCGGGAATTAGGTCAACCTCTGAAGGAATTTCATACGTAACAGATTGGAGCACCTCCGATGTGATTGATTGACGTTGACCATTCCTTGTTCCGTATTCATTCTTTATCTGGTCCACAACGATTCTTAGCTCCTTGAGACCATCTCGAACATAGTTGGGTCTGCCTGACCTTCTCCCAGTGTAGACATAATCCATGAAGGGAATGAGCCTAAAGAGTAGAGCATCAATATACTTCTTGGCATCCTTTGGCGGAACCCCATACTTCAGACATTGTCTTGCAAGCTCCATGAGTGGACTTCTGATCATATCTGCGAAATCAAGTTCTGGAATGTGATTATGTCTGACCGGATATGAGGGGGTCTTTGAAGATCCATGATATCCGTAATAGGATGAGCCATCATCTCGCTCTATAAGAATTGGTTTTGGAAAAAAGAATCTGCCCTTTGTCACATCACGCAATCTGCTTCCAGAATAGTCCCAGAGGTTATTGAGATACTTCTTGTTTCCCTCTTCTCGTTTCACTCTTTTTGTTTCTGTGTTACCATATTTCACAGAGGTCTTCAAGAGAACCCGTGAGAAGCTTCGTCTGACATTGGTTTCAGCCTTGAGTAATTTTGATGCATCAGGATGACCTCCAATGAGAGTCTGTTGATATTCTTCTTTTACGGAACTCCAGACTCTTACCATCCCTTTGATCCTGTTGCCCTGTCCAAAGTATAATGGTCTTGCCTTACCTGTAGCTCTATCCCGTGCTAATGCAAGAGTGATTGACATTGCCATCTTGAAGGCGGTAGTTAGAATTCTTGCAGGATTTCTTGGATACAGGATATTAGTCACAATGTGGTATCAGTAATTAATATAATAAATTCTTCGGGTAATTCGACATTATGATATACTTGATTTAGTTCATAATATCAAATCTATTCGTGATTTTGAGTTATTTCTTCTTTGCAGTCTTAATAGGTTTATATAGGATTATTCAGAGTTAATGTACGAGTACATATCCTATCTTGGAAACAAGGATGGGAGTGAACTCGACTGACCATAAGAAATGGGTCAGAGGTTTATATAGGATGGCGAAAATAATGGCTCGGTCCAAGGGTGTTACAATCTCGGTGAAGGTTCCCATCAACTGGGAATCTATGACCAAGAGGACTAGGCAGAGGCTTAGACAGACCGTTGGACGAGACACCAGAGTGATTCGTGCATTTCTTGGAATAATTGAACAATACGAAAGCGATTTGTTGACTGGTCGTAAGAAAAAGAAAATTCTTGATGGTGAACTAGACAAGCTCACGATTACCGCAATCAAGGTTAAACCGGGTAATGGTCAAAGAATAAATGTCCCTCATGATTTCAAAATACGATTCCCAAGATTGTCACAGAATGAGCTACAGGAATGTAGACAAACATCTGTTGCTCTCTATGAAAGTTACTTGACCTTGAGAGATAAGAAAGGATGGAATGCTTCACGCCCTATTTCAATCAATAGTAGTCGAAGGATACCCCGATGGGTGTTCTCTCAGAGATTCAAACTGATTGAGAATAAGACCTCTGTTTCACGATGGTGGCTTGATATCAGGGATGCCCTTGATTCAGCACCTAAGAAACGATTCCGCCATGATCGATTAAGCATTCCTCTCAAGATATCTCCTTTTCATCTCAATCAGATCAAGAAGGGTGAAGTGAAAGCAGTACAGCTATTTACTGATAGGAGTAGAAAATGGTGGGTGACCTTTGCAGTCAGAGTGGCTCTCGAAGTAACTCCAGAAGAGAATCTTCCTGTTGCCATTCTTGGAATTGACCTTGGTATCGAAAAGGCTGCCTGTTCGACCCTTCTCACTCCTGAGAAGACAAGAGAAACCCGCTACTTTGTTCAGAGAGATAAAGTTGCAATTATCAAGAAGTACGATAGGTTTGTTGCTGACCTCCAAAGAGAAATGTTCACTAGGATAAATAATGGACTGTCAAATGATAGGGTTTCTGAGAAACTCCGTCGAATGCAGTCCAAGCGTGAGAACGTTGCTAGGGAGTATGATAGAGTCCTTGTAAGACAACTTCTCGATTATATCTTCGAACTATCCAAGGAATACACACTCTATGTTGCCATTGGTCGCCTGAAAAATATACGAATGCGTGCAAAGCGCGGAAACTACCAAGGACGAAGGTTCAGAGGAATGATACATTCTTGGGCCTTTGCTAGAATCACCGACAGTCTGAAACATGGACTTGCTCAGTGTGGTTGGAAGGTCGATGGAAAGGACTCTCGATTCAGAGCAGTCCCTGAAGGATGGACCTCTATCATGTGCTGGAAATGTGGGAGCAAAGGTACAAGACCCAAGCAGAACTACTTCCATTGTCCCTCCTGCGGTTACAGTATCAATGCTGACCAAAATGGTAGTATCAATATCGCTGCACGCTTACTTACGCTCACAAAGTCACTGCACTCTGTGAGAGGACTAGGTTTGTGGACTAGAGCGGTTGTTCGAAGAACAACTAATCGACGTGCGCGGCTGAAAGCCCAAAAGAAGAAGCCTTCTTCCAAAGGGAAGTCCTTACTCTCCAAGAAAGAATCAACATCAGATTCTGGGGAGTCCGCGGCTGTTCACTTTGTCCAATCGGACCTTGGTCGTTTCAGTGATGGAGCTAGCAAGAGTGATAATGACCCCGCCGTGGTAAGTACTGTGGAAACGCTCGCTGTTGCTGGAAGTGATGCGCCAGTAGTAAAACAGGAGAAAGAAGCCCGGACTTCAGGAGGGATCCCATCCCGATGAACGTCGACAAAGCTCTTGCTGATTTTTGTAATTCATTAGAATTACGAAGAAGTGGTGACACTGGCAGGAGAAGGGTGGAACATAGAAATATCTTACAGTTGAGGTTCACTCACCAAAATGTAAGATTTAGGTTAGTAAAGCCTTTGTAGATACAAAGAATGCACCCATAATTAGCAAATCTGCCTCTAAACACTAGTTATAATACAGTTTTTGGCGCAGTCCACGACTGCGACACGATATCCACAAACGGCGATAGATTAATAAGTAACTTTGTAACATAAATGATTGTTTGATTTAGGCAATTTCTGTAAAGAGGTGCTTGGTCAAGAAAAACCCAACTAAAAGGGAAGGTAATAATAAAATGATGAGCGACATCGAACTTCAGGAAGAGCTCAAGAGCATGAAGCTTACAAAGAGCCAGATGATTGTCCTAGACATTCTTAGAAGCAGCGGCCAAGATGGAGTAACTCCAAAGCAGCTACTTGACAAAGTATCTTTTGCACCAAGGACAGTCCGTTATGCACTACGAAAACTCCTGAAGAAGAGTTTGATCAAGCGTGTACCCTGTCTACAGGACATGCGACAATGGATCTACGTACCAGCATAATTTCTGGTACTTGGAACGTAATATGACGAATCGACACTAGTAGCCTCACGGGCTATTAGCTGTCGTGGAGTCACAAAATTCTAGTTTCTCGAAATTGAAATTCAAGAAATGAGGCAACAATCTATGGAAAGTTCAAATCCATTGGATACTCTCAAGATTCTTACAGGTACTCAAGCTATTGATGCCTACAAAGCACTCAGTGATAATAATCGAAGACAGATCCTTCATGCACTGAGGGCTCGACGTATGTCTACTTCGGAATTGGTAGAATTCCTATCTGAGAAAGACCCTAAGAAAGAAGTCAAACCTCAGACAGTACGATATCATATCAAAGAGCTTGAGAAATGTGGTTTAGTTACCCAGGATGGGTATAAACCTGCTGGTACTAATGGTGATAGTCACATCATGCAGAAGCTATGGCGTGCCACAGCTGAAAATGTCTTCATAACTACTGGTGCCATGGATGGTCTACCAGACCGTAACGGATACGATCTTGACAGGACCCTTGATATTGTTTCTACAATGCGCCAACTTGGTCTTTCTTTCACGGATGAAAAAGAAGTCCAAAAGATTACAGAAAACTTTGCAAAACGTGACAAATTGCACATGAGAGGCATTGAGTTTGCTAAGGAAAATCTTCGCGATGTTTGTGAGATTGATCCCAAGCTCTATGTTGTATTTCGAAGAATACTCGGTTTAGTCCGCCTCAGTGAAAAAGACTACAAGGATTATTGGGAACTCAGCCGTCAGATAACTGATGCCCTCCGAGAAGCCTACAAACGGGGCGAGGGAAAGAATCCCAGGGTATACTGATAGCAATATCAATCTGATTCTTCTTTGTGAGATGGATATTTACTCTCAAGAAGGCGCCTTATTCTACCTGCTATTTTAGGACCTACACCTTTCACACGCTGTAGATTTTCTTTCTCAGAAGAGAAGATTCTCTCAAGAGTACCAAATTCTGTAAGTAATGCTCTTGAAGTAACTGTGTCAACTCCTGGAAATCCTGAGAGAATGTATTCTAGAACCTCTGCATCAGTTCCTTTGCTCTCTCCTGAACGAGTACGAAGTGGTTTCTTTGATGTCACTTGTTCAAGATGTGCTATACGGTACAACACATTGGCTGTTTCTTCTGCATTTCTTGTCCAGATGATTGGAACCTGTATTCTGATTGCTATTGATGCTAGTGCACCATAAATCGAAGCTGGATTTACAGCTCGCAATCCAATGATCTGTTCTCCCTCGATAATCAGGACTGGTTTACGATATGCCGACCGTAGAGCACTAAGTTGAACAAAGAGGCGCCCATCTATTAGAGATTGGACAAAGTCCATTGACTCTTTTCGCTCTATAGCTACGTCTTCTGAGGCAATGTAATCTCCAATCTTTAGGGTTTCTCCTGATATTTGTACGTCTAAGCGAGCTAACTCACGAGCAACTGCTGTTGGTAATTCCCGCGAATCGACAATGAGCTTGATTTTGGCTGTTTCCTTTTGAGGTGCAATTCTTGTTAGAGGTTCAGAGGTTTCTTGATGTTTGTCGCTAACAAACTCATCAAGACTTGTTTGCTTTTCCTTTTCTATATCTTCTACCTCTTCGAGAGCTTTTGGCATCTTCTTCAATTTACTCATCACACTCCAGTGATAGAACTCATCGTGAGTTCCTTTTGCAACAAAAATTACTACTCTTCCAGGTGCACGACGACCTGTCCGTCCCTTTCGTTGAATATATGGAACAACTGAAGGAACACAGTCATAGAATATGACTAAATTACACTCGGGAATATCTAATCCTTCTTCTCCAACTTGTGTAGCTACTAGGATGTTGAATTCATTATTTCTGAATCCTTCTAGAACTTCGACCTGTTTTTTCTGACTAAAACCCTTGTCAGATCCTCGTGAGCTTTGGCCAACAAATCGACTGACTCGAGCGTCATCAAGTTGCTCCAGAGTTTCAGTGACCTCAACAGCAGTATCACGAAATCTTGTGAAGATCAAAATACGAGAATCCAAGTTAACAGATAATTGGTCGCTTACTATCTCAAGAAGTGAGTCTGCTTTTGGGTGTCTGTGTCCCTTCGATATCAGCGCATTAAGTAATGATTTGAACTGCTGAAATTCAGATTTCGCAACAAGGTCTTGCACGCCCTTTGAGGTCTTCTTATTTCGTATCTCTTCATGGATTCCTTGGATATACCTTTGAGTTGGCATTAGTCCTTGTGTTCCAACGAATTCTAGAAGATGGACAGTGCGCATCAGTGCAGTAAGATTTCTGATAACTAAGAATAGATTTCTTGGCGGCTTAGTGTAGGTACCTATCTCTTTTCTCACTGCTCTCTGTGTGCGAAGAATCTCGTTTCGAGTGAGCCGTCTACCTTCGGGGAGTCTGAATCCGTGCTCTACGACTGGTTCCCTGTAGTCATTCATGATGGAGTACAAGATATCTCTAAGCACTTCAATTTCAGGTGGTAGTCTGATATAGTGTACTTCTGAGTCTACAGATACAATATACTCTTTCACATCTTTACTTGACTCATTTCTGACTTCAACATGCGAAAGCCTGAGATTTTCGCATACTGTCTTGATATGTTCAGCCTGATGACCTGGTGATGCTGTTAGACCCAAAGAGCGTACGGCTTTACCTTGACGCTCATAGAGTTCTGCAACGAAGGTGTAGGCATAATTACCAACACCTCTATGGGCTTCATCAAAAACAACCAATGAGACCTCCGATAGGTCATAACTACTTTGAATCAAATCATTTTGGAGTGCCTGCGGAGTCATAATAATGACACGAGCATCACGCCATGTAGTCTTTCTATTCTCTGGTGAGTCTTGTCCAGTAAGACACACAACAAGATTTTCATCCAAATCCAAAACACGTTTCAAGTACCGTGCTTGTTGGTCAACTAGGGGTCGTGAAGGGGCAAGGAATAGTACTTTGGAATCTGGAATCTCAAACAAACGTTTTGCAGTAACTAGTGCTGCTATTACGGTCTTTCCGAGACCCGTACTCAATACGATCATTGTACTTTGGCGTGCTGCTATGTCTGCTAGATTCACCTGATAAGACCTGTAGTCCACTGAATTCTCCTTTATCAATGGCATTTCTACATACTTCTCAGTTATTGACACAGCTGCACCTCACAAATCTAAGAAACTTGCATATGTTAGATAATACTCACTGTAAAAAGCCTCCTACAATTACATCATACTGTACAAGGAGCCTAGATGAGATGACTGCAACTACTAAGGAACCAAAGGCAAGTATCGAAGCTGAACTATACGAGCTAAGTATGCCTGGTAGACTGATTGGAAAAGAAGTTCTTGACAACAGAGCGCGAAGGATTGGTATTGTTAGAAGTATAAGAATCGCACTTCATCCAACTCGCTCAGAACTCATCGTGAAAGGCGCTGAAGTCGAATTTCCAGTTGATTTCTCAAAGGTTGATGCTGTAGGTACCGTTGTACAGCTTAATTCTGTAGTGAAAGATGCCGAAGAGATTGAAGTTCATGATGTCATTAGACTTCAGAAAGAGGTCCTTGATGATATCAAATCCTATCTTGGTGCCCGTTAGAAAAGACTGTGAGCTGTTTCGAAGGGTTTATTCTGTTGATTGACGTTTCTCCTCATCTGGAGGTACGTCTATGGTCATCACGGTGGAAGAACTAGCACAGACTATTGATCACACTGTACTCAAACCGGAAACAACCAGAAACAAAGTCAAACAACTCTGTGAAGAGGCAATGACTTACAATTTTGCAGCAGTCTGTATCAATGCAGTTCATGTGGAATATGCTGTTGAGCTACTCAAAGATAGTTCAGTTAAGGTATGCTGTGTTGTCGGATTCCCTCTTGGGGCAACCCTACCAGAAGTGAAAGCAATGGAAACCCGTACGGTTGTAGCGTTAGGAGCTCATGAGGTAGACATGGTAATGAATGTTGGAGCACTCCGTGATGAAAACTTCGATCTCGTGAAAAGAGACGTGGAAGCAGTAGTTGCAGCCTCAGGTGATGCACATGTGAAGGTCATTCTAGAAACTGGCCTCATGATAGATGAGCAGATGGTGAAAGCCTGTCTTATCTGCAAAGACGCAGGGGCTGATTTTGTCAAAACCTCAACAGGATTTGGTCCGATGGGGGCTACACCTCATGATGTCAAAATTATGCGTGAAACTGTAGGAAAGTCAATGGGTGTAAAGGCTGCTGGAGGAATTCGTACATTCAAGGAAGCGCTCCGAATTATTGACGCTGGAGCCAATAGAATTGGAACTAGTGGTGGAATTGGAATAATTGAGGACTATCGCTGGGCTCAATATAGTGATTCTTGGATGCAACCTGATAAACCATGTTGGACATGCCCAAGTCGTATGGCAAACATTGCAAAACAACCCAAGGAAGTGTATCTTTGGTACAAACAACGGTGCCTGACCTGTCCAGACAAGGAACACAATATATTCACTGATTAGGAGGAATAATGAATGTCTGATACTTCTCAACTATATTCTCAAGCTGATTTACTCTATGTTTCATTGAGCGATAGGACAATAACCCGAAAATCAATTCCTGAGGAGCTCACTAGAAACTACCTAGGAGGTCGAGGTCTTGGTGTTAAATTACTATACGACAACCTTGCTCCAGGAATCGATCCATTATCACCTGAAAACTGGATAATCTTCGCTGTCGGTCCTTCTACAGCAACATCTGTACCCACTGCTGGACGTTTTGTTGTAATCACAAAATCCCCTGCAACTGGTACTGTGTTCGATTCACATGCTGGAGGTTATTTTGGTGCTCAACTGCGTCGTGCTGGTATTGCAGCAGTTATTGTTACTGGTGCTTCTGAATCACCTGTTTACTTGTGGATTAATGATGACCAAGTGGAAATACGTGATGCTTCCAAAGTCTGGGGAATGGATACAGATGTCACAACTGACGAACTGATCAAGGCCACTGATGAAAAAGCTCAGGTTGCCTGTATTGGTCCTGCTGGTGAGAATATGATTAACCTCGCAGCCATTATGACTGACAAACACAGAGCTGCAGGACGTGGTGGTGTGGGAGCAGTAATGGGTTCCAAGAAATTGAAAGCCATAGTTGCAAGAGGAACAAAGAAAATTGGTGTAGAAGATTCAGAGAAGCTTAGTACATCTGTTAAGAGAGCTCGCCTTCTCATCAAGAAGAACGGAGTAACAAGTAAAGCTCTACCAGTCTATGGAACACCAGTTCTTCTCAATGTAGTTAACGAGCTTGGCATGCTTCCAACGCACAATTTCCAAGAAGGTACATTCAATGATGCAGATGGTGTTTCAGGGGAAAAACTTCTTGAACGTCTCGCTCGAAAGAATTACAATTGTTACGGCTGTCCAATTGGCTGTGGCCGTATGAGTCGTGCTAGAGGTAAAGATGTTGGTGGTCCAGAATTCGAATCTATTTGGTCACTTGGTCCTCAGTGCGGCATAAATGATTTAGAATGGATTGCTATTGCAAATGACAAGTGCAATCTTCTTGGTATAGATACAATATCTGTGGGTAGTACAATAGGTTGTGTCATGGAACTAGTTCAAAGAGGCAAATTAGAACACTCACTCAAATTTGGTGATACTACAGGAATCCTTGAGATGATTGAGGATATCGCTCACGCTCGTGGTCTTGGAGCTGAGTTAGGCAAAGGCTCCAAGATATTTGCCAAACAATATGGAGCTCCAGAACTAGCTATGCAGGTCAAGGGTCTAGAGATACCCGCCTACGATCCTCGCGGTGTCCAAGGACATGCTCTTGGTTATGCTACATCCAATAGGGGTGGATGCCACCTTCGATCTTACTTGATAGGTCCTGAAGTAATGGGTTCACCAGTACTTGTCGATAGAGATAGTACTGATGGTAAAGCGGACTTGGTGATTCTCTATCAGAATCTGTCTGCAGCAATGGATTCGATGGTTGTCTGCCGATTCACGAACTTTGCATGGACCGTCGATGATTATGCAGATATGGCTGCAGCATGCACCGGACTATCAATAGATGGAAACGAACTACTCAAAATTGGGTCTCGAATCTGGAATCTTGAAAGAATGTTCAATATACGTGAGGGATTCACCAGAAGCGATGACGCGCTCCCACCAAGATTTTCAACTCCACTTCCAGAAGGAGCTTCTCGGAACAGAGTTGCACAGATTGATGTGATGCTTCCCGAGTACTATTCTCTACGAGGATGGGATAAAGAAGGAAATCCTTCTTCGAAATTACTGAAGGAACTAAACATCCCTCAATAGAACATAAGGAGATGCATCAGCTGGCTAGAGGACGGAAGAAGTTTCGAAGAGGACACGCACCATATCTAACTAAGATTAGGTTTTTCTGGTGTGATACTTGTAATGTTCCAAGAATAGATCAAACAGAATGCAGTGTCTGTGGCTCACAATCTCGCAAGGTGGATCTCTCTCCTCCGGGCGATCCCTTTCCAGCAATGGAAGGACATCTTCAGAGAGCAATTCAAGCAATAGATGATCAATTTGGAGAAGGTGTAGGATTAACCTTACTTCCTCCGACAAAGACAGTGGTCATGAACAAAGTATCATCACTTGACGCAATGTATGAGATTATCGCGGATGGATACATAGTAGGACGCCTACGTTTTGATATTCCTAAACGTGGATATACTTTCCTTCTCGCTCATGAAGGAGCTCGTAGGATTGGAAAGATTAGCAAGCAGAAATGGGTATCAATTCATGACGGAGTTCTTCAATACCTGTTAGATGGGGCGAACCTTATGCTACCAGGTGTACAAGGCTGTGACTCTGAAATTAAAGTAAAAGATGAGGTTTGGATCATCAATTCAGAGGGAGTTGTTGTTGGTTCTGGGATTGCGAGAATGAGCGGAGAAGAAATGGCTCAAGAAGAGAAAGGTTTTGCAGTGAAAATACGAGAAGTATCTGAACCTCTTGAATCCGTACTGAATGAAAAGACAGCTAGTTGGGATGATGCAGTCAAAGCGAATCATGAAGATCTTGAAAATATTGAAAGAGAAGCAACTACATTCGTCAACCGAGTCATTGAACGAGATGAAAATCTGCCCTTTGTAGTTGGATTCAGTGGTGGTAAGGATTCCCTTGCTGTTTATCTTGTCGTTGAAAAAGCAACTGAAAAGAGCCCTCCAATATTTTTCATGGATACAGGTCTTGAACTACCTGAAACTATTCAATTCATCAAGTCGTTTGCAGATAAACGGAATGTCAAAATTATTGGAGCAAAAGCAGGAAACCAATTCTGGGAGTCCTTAGATGTCTTTGGTCCTCCAGCTAGAGACTTTCGCTGGTGTTGCAAGGTCCTTAAGCTAGGTCCTGCAGCAACATCAATTGCAGACATGATCGGTAGTGAAACAGTTTCATTCATGGGTCAAAGAAAACTGGAATCATTTCAGCGCTCGATTGAACCCCGAGTTTCTGAGAATCCTTGGGTTCCTGGACAGATATCTGCTAATCCTATACAGAACTGGAATGCATTAGAGGTCTGGTTGTATACCTTTAAGGAAAAAGAAGATTACAATCCACTCTACAATCAAGGGTATCATAGAATGGGATGCTACCTGTGCCCATCATCTCCACTGGCTGAATTGGAGAGTCTTCGTCAGACTCATCCTGAACTTCACCAACAATGGGAAGAAAAAATGAGGGAGTGGGCGGAGAAATATGGATTTCCCGATGAATGGTTTGAGCTCGGATTTTGGCGTTGGAAGACTCTTCCACAGGGTCAGATGGAACTCGTCAATAAACTAGGTCTAAACATATCAACTACTCGCCAAAGTCCAGGTGAGAAGATTGAGCTGAATGTTACTAAGGGCGTCGCTCCCTGTACAAAGTCTGGTTTTAGTCTTGAAGGCGCTTTCACAACAGGACTTGATCTCAATCGAGTTTCAAAGATTATGCCGATATTTGGGAAGACCAAGATTTCTGAGGAGCTTGGCGTTCTTCGAACAGCATCTGGTGAGAATCATATCTCCCTCTTTAGTTCAGGTTCTGTTGTTGTTCGTGGACCCGATGAACGCTCCGTAGAAAAATTAACGGAGAAATTGGAACGTGCAACAAAAAGAGCTCTTCTCTGTCAAGCTTGTGGATCATGTGTTCCTCAATGCGAATATGGTGCACTCCATCTTAAAGATGGAAAGATTAGTGTAGATGAAGAGAAGTGCTCCGGTTGCCTTGAATGTGATAATTGGCCATGTCCTACATATTTAGCATAGCATATGCAATATCCAAAATCAGCTTGTTACTATTACACATGTCATACATGGAATTAATATACCGGACTCGTGCGTTCGCCATAGGTTGTTAGTGAAATGCTATCTGCGATTAGTCTTAGCATCTATGAACACAGGAAGTACTTGGTGCTTACTCTAGTCATATCCCTGATTGCAATTCCAATCGCTGACACCCTTGTTATTCAAAGGGACCGAAATCGAAACGAAATGTATGGTGAAGCTTTCTGGATTTATGGGTTCACCGTTTATGATATGAATGACACAGAACTGGCAACAGAACTGGCCTATATGGGCTTCAATGATGGTTTTCACACTCTTCCTCCTTATCTTGGAGGGGTGAAGTACGAATATCCTATATTTGGGCTGATATTCTTTGCAATAGCTACGTGGTTATTCCCAGGCACGGGCGGATTACAACCTTTATGGTTGAATTTTCTACTAGTACTTGTCTTCAATCTGAATCTTGCATTACTTGCCATTTTACTTCGTGAGAAACTATACAAAGCTAACTGGGCACGCATAATTTTTGGAGGTTATTTCATCTATGGGCTTGTCATGTCCGCAGGTGGTGGAAAACTCGAACCTATTGTAGACTGTCTGTTTTTGATGTCGCTAGTTCTTTGGAAAGAAAACCAACGTGGTAAGGCTATGTTTACACTTGGTATGGCTGTGCAGACCAAGATTTATCCAGCTGCAGTATTTCCTGCATTTTTCATATTAGATCCTGCTGCTTCAATCTGGTTTCTAGCCTCTTTTATTTTAACTGTGATTCCAGTCATTTTTGGTGCGAGTTTCGACTCTTTGGTTTCACATCTATTGAACCAATCAAGCTATAGTCCATATGTTGTGAATCCGATGTATCCAGGTCTCGCAATAGGCACTCCAATCTTAGATAGTCCCCCTGCTACCTATATCTGGTTACCCGCCCTGATTCCGATAGTTATCTATGCATTCTTTATGCTCGCTACATTTCGGATATTTCTCCCTACAAAGACTGAGTTTATGGAGAACTCATTTAGACAAAAGATAGTTTCTCTAATACCTCTGTATCTTTACATGATCCCATTAACTCTCTTCACATTCCGTTGGGTAATGCCATGGTATCTCTTTTGGTTCCTTCCAGTTGTGTTACTCTTTGACAAAGATAAATACGCAAATGCGTATATGAAACAGTTGGCAGTAGTAGGACTGATGTATCTCCTTGGATTAGTTGTTAGTTGGCCCTACTTTATTGCAGGACCAATACCCGAATTCATGACGCACTTTCCGTACAATTGGGCTACCATTTATGGTCTCATGCTTCTCGGATTTCTGGCAGCAGTTGCCTTTGTAATTTGGAGATGGGAATTTGATAGAAGAGAAAGAAAGACTGAACTGAATCGCGCTGCTGAAGCAAGAGGCGAACTCATCATCTAGAAGCTATCTTGGTCTGCCGTTCTCTCTGTAGAAATCTATAATTCGCTTTCGAATGAGAGTGGACGAGAATAAACCATCCGCTACAATCTTCTCCAATCGTATAACCTTGGTGTGAAGTCCCTTCTCTGAGATACGTTGTTCAAGGCGTTCTAAATTGGTATACTGATCATACCCAAGAGCGATAATATCAGGTTCAGTCTGAATGACAATCTCAGTGTGGTCTTCTGTATCAAGACCAATGACTGCACGAGTTACGAATCCAAGCGCCTCTACAAGTTCTCTCCTCTGCTCCTGAGGAAAGACTGGGGGTGCGCTACGCTCTCTCTCAATTGTCTTATCAAGAGCAATAATTACAATTAGCTCTCCATCATCTCCCGCGAGCAATTTAGCCTGTTTGAGATATGCAAGATGTCCTAGATGAAGGATATCGAATTTTCCCGCTGCAAGAACTCGCTTACCAGCCATTGAGCCAACACCCTACAGTGAATGAATTAGTCCTCATCTACTGCTAGAAACTCAGTTCCCTCGCTTATCACTTCAATCCTTCGCTTGGTCTTAGTGATTTGGCTGACGTGTACGAGTCCATTAATCTCTAGCTGTAATAATGCTGTGTTCAATTCAGCATCGCTGGGTTCGGTTCCAAGTTCTTTCTTTAGTGCTCTAATAAGCTCATCATCTAGGATAACTCCACGACGTTTCCTAACTATTTGAACTATCAAGTTTGTTATGGGAATTGCATTCCAAGGTGCCATTCAATATCACCATCTATTATTAACCGTACATAGATGCAGTTGCTGGATCCGCTTCTGTAGCTCTGCGGAGTATTTGATCCAGTTTTCTGAATCGTTCGAGCATTTCTTTTGTTGTAGAGGCATGGACATCTTTCAAAGCTTCATCAAAGTGCTTGCCTGAAACAATTTCAATTTCCATGTTTTCTCTGAGTGCCCGCATTCCTGCTTCTCTACAGATTGCTTCAATATCGCCACCAACATAGTACTCTGTTGCTTCTACTAATTTCTTAAGATCTACATCATCATCCAGAGGCATATTTGCTGTATAGATTTTGAAAATCGCTTCTCTGCTATTTTTATCGGGCGCATCAACATTGACGAACCTATCGAATCTACCTGTTCGAATAAGCGCTTTATCAATCAGTTCTGGCCGATTTGTAGCTGCTATTACGACCACATCTTTCATAGATTCTAAACCATCCATCTCCGTTAGAAGCTGACTGATGACTCTCTCTGAATGATGGAAATCACCAGAACCACCGCCCCGTGATGGTGCGATTGCATCAATTTCATCAAAGAATATTATTGATGGTGCGGCTGTTCTTGCTTTTCGGAAAATCTCTCTGATGGCCTTTTCACTTTCTCCTACCCATTTTGAAATGAGTTCGGGACCCTTAACGCTAATGAAATTGGCCTCACTTTCAGTGGCAACTGCTCTAGCAAGTAGGGTCTTTCCACTACCTGGAGGTCCATAAATAAGAATGCCTTTCGGGGGAGTGATTCCTAAACGTTTGAAAGCCTCGGGTTTCTTTAGTGGCCACTCAACAACTTCTACTAGTTTTTGAATGACATCATCTAATCCCCCAATGTCAGTCCAATGTACATTGGGAATCTCAATGAAGACCTCTCTTACAGCTGATGGGAAAACCTCTCTCAGAGCTTCTACAAAATCGCCATTGTGAACCTCTAGTTGGTCTAACACATCTTGAGGTATCTCATCATCTTCAAGGTTGATTTTTGGAAGATACCTTCTCAATGCTTTCATTGCAGCTTCTCTACATAATGCTTGGAGGTCCGCACCTACAAATCCATGAGTTTTCTTGGCAAATACTTGGAGGTCGACTTTACCATCGCCTTCTGAGGTAAGTGGCATTCCTCGAGAATGGATATGTAGGACCTCTAAGCGTCCTGTTTCATCTGGAACTCCAATCTCAAGTTCTCTATCAAAACGTCCTGGTCTTCGCAGAGCTGGGTCCAGTGCGTTAACACGATTTGTTGCACCAATAACGACAACCTGACCACGTGACTTGAGCCCGTCCATTGTCGCGAGTAGTTGAGCCACGACTCTCCTCTCAACCTCACCCTGTACATCTTCTCTCTTTGGTGCTATCGCATCTAGTTCATCTATGAATATGATACTCGGCGCGTTTTCTTCTGCTTCTTCAAAGATTTTCCTGAGTTTCTGTTCAGATTCACCATAAAACTTGGACATAATCTCAGGTCCGTTGATGTGTACAAAATTGGCCTCAGACTCACTTGCTACTGCTTTTGCTAACAGTGTTTTTCCTGTTCCAGGTGGTCCGTGAAGGATAAGTCCCCGTGGAGGATCAATCCCCAGTCTTTTGAATAACTCGGGATGTTTCATTGGTAATTCTACCATCTCTCTAATTCTTTGGATTGCATCAGAGCAGCCGCCTATCTCTTCGTATGTGACTGCAGTTGCACCAACAACATCGCCTGTTGGTTTCTCAGCAATGCCTAAAATTGTAGAATGTTGTACAACAACGGTTCCTGTAGGTTTAATTGAAGTTACTTTGAAGGGGATAGCTCTCCCGAGAATTGGAATGAAGACAGTATCCTGTAAAGTCACAGGACAGTTGAGTAGTTTTCTCTTTACAAATTCTTCAAATCTCGGCTCTGGTCGGATAGGCACTGAAGTAGGTGCAAGTGTAACACTCTTAGCTGGCTCTTCATTTGCCCTAGATACGGTTACTTTTTCACTGAGACTTACTCCTGCATTTCTTCTGATTCGCCCATCCATTCGGATGATTTCATGCCCCTTATCTCCTTGATATGCAGGCCATGCAATTGCAGCAGTAACGCGTTTGCCCTTAATCTGGATAATATCTCCAGTCCTGACTCCCAGCTTTTCCATTGACATAGCATCAATACGTACTATGAATCTACCAATGTCTCTATGTTCTGCCTCTGCGACCTTAAGTACAATTTCGACCATTGCCTATTAGCATCCTCCAAGACTGCGATAATTTTAGAAACGGTTTAGGAGTCTTGAATCAGTGATGTCCCAAACGCATCCGCTATTCAATGTTTCTTTATCTGCTAATATAATCCACTCTGACCTATATCCTACCTTGGTGAGTGAACCTCAACTGTAAGATATTTCTATGTTCTACCCTTCTTCTGCCAGCGTCACCACCATCTAGCATTTTCAAGAAAATACTAGACTTGGCAGGAGCTTTGTCAACGTTCATCGGGATGGGATCCCTCCTGAAGACCTGGCTTCTTTCTCCTGTGTTAGTGTTGGTTCATCACTTCCAACCACAGAGAGCGTTTCCACAGTTTTTACCACGGCGGGGTCATTATCACTCTTGATAGTTCCATCACTGAAACTAGCAAGGTCCGATTGGACAAAGTGAACAGCCGCGGACTCTCCGGAACATGATGTTGATTCCATCTTGGAGAGTAAGGACTTCCCTTTAGAAGATTTCTTTAGGGCTTTCGGTCGCGCACGTCGATTGGTTGTTCGAGGAACAACCGCTCTAGTCCACAAACCTAGTCCTCTCACAGAGTGC
>JABCSP010000190.1 GCA_018238825.1 Candidatus Thorarchaeota archaeon
GTCTTCCGTCTCAAACTGTAGAAACATTTGTTCAACCCGCTACACTCAAAGGTAGGTTATGTGATTTGAATAAAGTGGAGTGTTGACTATGAGCAATCTTTTACTGAAAGCTGGAACGCTTATTGTCGGTGATGGAAAGATCCTTGAAAATGTATCAATTTTGATTCAAGGAGAGAAAATAGCCGAGATTGGACAAAATATCACTACACCCCCAGATACTGAAGTATTGGACTTTTCAAATCGAGTCGTGATGCCGGGAATTATTGATCCGCATGTGCATGTATGTTTTGATGGCGGTACAAATCCAGAGGAAGTGAAGCTTTTCTCAGATGAACTACTAGCTATACGAGGTGTTCAACTAGTAGAGATATTACTTGAGTACGGAGTTACAACAGTAGGAGATGCTGCGGGAAGAGGGAATGTTCCATTTGCAGTGAAAGAAGCTATTGAGAAGGGGCTTGTCAATGGCCCACGCTTTCTTCCTTGTGGAAAAATGATTACTATCAGTGGAGGTAGAGATTTTGGTGGGGCAAATCAAGCAGATGGTCCTGATGATGTTCGTCGCGCTGTTAGAGAAGAAATCGGTCGTGGCGCGAGTTACATCAAGCTTGCTGCAACTGGTGCAATATCATCGCCGAATACAGAGAGCTTCAATTCTCAATTTGATATAGATGAGCTACAAGCTGCTGCAAATGAGGCCCGCAAGGTCCAATTGAAATCACATGCACATGCTTACGGTGATGTAGGAATCAGGAATACAATTCTTGCTGGAGTAGATGTATTAGTACATGGGCATCCATTAAAACAAGAAAATATCGAATTGATGAAGAAACACAAGACGATGTATATGCCCACAATCGTGACCTATTATGAATCACAGCTTCACCATGATGATGGGGACCTTCCAGAGTATATGGTTAGAAAGGAGAAAGAGATATTCCCACTCATTGAGGAAGGTGTTAGAAATGCAGTCAAGGCAGGAATAGAACTGGTTGTTGGAACAGATTCAGGAATGCCCTACACGTACTATGGTAAATCGACTTCAGAAGAGATGGAATTGATGGTCAGGTTAGGTGGAGCATCAGAAATGACTGCAATCATTGCGGGGACCAAGAACGCAGCATGGTCACTTAGTATAGATGATAAAGTTGGAACTATTGAGGTTGGAAAATCTGCAGACCTTCTCGTTCTAGCTTCAGGAAAGAACCCCCTTGAAGACATCACCATCCTCCAAGATAAGGAGAATATCAAGAGAGTCTTTCTGAAAGGCAAGATTGTAATCAAACGATAAAAGGACTCAGACGTATGTATGGCGTATCTGAGCTGGACGACCTATCACATGAATTGTTTCGAGAAACGTTGACATGGTATCATTTGGAAATTCGAATCCTTGGTCTAGAATTTCCTGCTTGAGTTTCTTGAATAATTCTAGGAGTATTTCGATCTTGGGGTCATCCAGAGCTTTACAGAATAATTTCATCAGACATACCGTTCATTGAAAGTTGTACAAACTTGGACATCAAGCTGTACGCCCAGAAACGGCACTGGGCTTAGGAGGTTGTTGAACATACATGATGTTCCGTGCAGCATTCACGTCTGCGTGAAAGTGTTCTTCACACTTTGAGCAATGGAAGTACTCTCCACCTTTTCTCTCAGATGTAGAGGTTTCATTCTCCACACGGACTCCTCGTTCTCCACAGACATGACAGGTCTGGGATGTCCATGCGGGATTCACCAGCCAGATACCTCCATTTTTATGACCTAGAGCTTCGCGTCTATAGCGAACACCCTCTATCATCATTCCCCACAAGTTAGTGGAGAGGTTCCAGCTATGCCTTCTCATACCTCCCTTTCCTTGAAAGGAGCGAAGGTCCTCAAAGTATATGGTCTTCACGCCATGCTGTTCACAGAACCACACGGTTTCAGCGGCTACTTGATGGGAGATCTCTTTGTCTAAGCGACGGACCTTTTGCCATATTGACTCCAGCTCCTGTTCTTTCTTCAGAAGGTTAGCTGGAGGCTGCTGCTTAGCATGTTTCTTCTCCCAGTTGTTGCGCTTTCTCGCAATCTGTGACATCAGTACTCTAGTTTCTTGTCGTAATTTCTCTCGCTTCTCGAATAGTTCCTGTCTTCCAATCATAATCTCCTCGAAGGTATCATCCCCATTCTTCACAGACACCACCATAGAATGCCTAAGTCCCCTGTCAACACCAGCCCTTCTTTTTCGAGTAGATGGTGCTGGAAGTACAGTCCTTAACAGGTCTTCATCCGGAGACATGAAAGGAATGGTCAATGTGACTTTCTTTCCTACAATCTTGATGATTGGAGGGGCAGACCTTCTCGACTTCTTTAGGACTTGGATGATAGTCTTCAGATATTGAATTCTAACTTCGTTCTTGATAGGTTGTGCTCGTTCTTTTGCAAGCTCGCGAGTGAACTGCTGGAGCTTTACTGTATTCTCTAATTGTTGACTCATATCTTCAAAACGAGCTGCTCGATAGTCAAGCTGGATTGCTCGTTGTTGCTTTCCTTGTACTCTTGCCTCTTGGGCCTTTCTCCTCGCTCGTCTTGCCTTTCGTGGAAACCAATCCAAGAATCTTAGTCGTACTGTCTGACTCTTGTATGGGGAGGGTGTATCAAGTTCGTGTCCTGTTATTCCCGGAGGGGTCTTGATGTAGAGAATAATCTCATCCTCTCGCTTTGGATCCAGTTGGAACCAGTACCCCTGACCGGTGGCGTTTTCTGTTGAAGCTGCAAAGTCCACTGTGTCCTTCTGGAATGTTGGGACTAGGAAGGGAAACCCCTTCTTTTTCCACTCTCTGACTTGATCAATAATCAATGTCTGAGTCTGGAATTTCTCGGGGGAATCTTTCTCAAGTAATTCACGTGTAGATTTTCTTCTCTCACCTTCCTCTAATGGATAAGCTTCACGAACCTTTATTCTCAGAACCTTTCTCACCTGTCGACAGGCTGAGAGTGCGTAATGATAGGAACCATTGGACTTCTTCTGGACAGTGTCTTTTACACTCCGAATGAGGTCAGAGGGAATCCTTCTATTACTCATTAGCCGTAAGAGCTGTTTATCATCAGAAGTAAGAATATCTAGGAGTGAATTGACAAGTCTTTGTCTAGTGTAATTCGTATAGATAATTCGTGCTGCGGTTTCAAGGGCATTACGATACAATCTCTCATACACAAGTTGTCCAAATTCATTATCAGGTTTCCATTTGAGTCGTTGCTCCTTTCGAAGAACGAGATATACCATTCCTCGGGATTCTTCCAACTCTTGTCCTATCATGTTAGCATATTCAGTATTAGAATACACTCTCTCTAGAATTAGATTCACTACCTTTCTATAGTTAGAAAAACTCTGAGAGAGAACTGAGAGATCTAAATTGTTACACTTTCGTCCACCGAGCTTCTGAAGCATCTCACAAGGGATAATAGAAGTTGCAGGTTTTCTACCCATTCCCTTACGAGCTACAACTCTGGAATACGAGTTCAGAGAGAATTTTTGGACTTGAAAGGTCGATGTAGGGTTACAATTAAAATCGTCCATTGTTTGTTGCGTTGGTCTTACAGATGTAGGAACCATTTGCTCGCGGGGACGACGCCGCGAATCCTTATTCATCGACTCTTCACCATTATGTTTTTCCGGGTCGAGGTATATAAGCCCATACAAGTATGGGCTTACAATTAAAACCAGTGTTAAAATTTAGATGATTATTTGATGCTCTATTATAGAGTATCTTGTTGAGTTAATGCATTATTGAATAGTAATATGTAAAAATTCACCCATAAAATACAAAGATAAATATGAAAATATGTGATACAGTAGTGCGATGATTCGTTCAAAAGGGCGCCCTGTCAGACCAATGCCAGTTCATCCAGAACGAGTGATATCCAGAGCTGTGAAGGCAGGTCTCTCAGCAACCATAGTTCTTCAGCGAGATATCAGTAACAAGAAAACAAGGAAGTACTACGACAGGTCATATGAAAGATGGATTATCCGACAAAATGTATACCAGATCACAAAAGAACGAGGGGCTCCTGATTTCTCTCACATCAGTAAGGTAGAGGCTCCTACCAGAAACGATGCACGACTGATGTTCTACGAGAAAGCTGCCAAGTATGGCTTCACTGAAGTCAGTAGACAGAAGAACGCAGATGATACAGTAGACTCTCTCAATCAACGATTTAATGCATGCGGTGCTGTTATCCGTGAGAACTCCGAAATCATGTTTCCTTACCCAGACCCAGTGAACTTTGGCACTTACACAAGAAGGGGTGGGATGGGAAGAAAGAAGTACCGACGCGCAGGATACGAAGAGTCATCCTTTGGTCCAAAGGTAATCCTGGCCCATCCAGATCTTCCCTCCTTGGACTTTGGTGATGCCATTAGAAGTCATAACGAGTATCTCGCAACCTTCTGTGCTATACATGATGTCCCTGTGAGGGAAACCACCAGATACAGCCAACTTTTCTTCCTATTGGTACGTCCCTATCTGGAGTATCTCTATTCAGAGTTCAAGTGTGGGAAGGCTAACTTTCAGAAGGGCGTGAACTTGGCACTCCGTCAAGTCAAGGAGTTGATAATTAAAGATGGATATCAACCTACCATATATGAGAAGCGAACCGTGACCAGGGAACTTGAGTTCGATAAGAGTACAATCAAGGAAGAGAACAAGACCTTCTTCAAGCGACAAGAGTGTGAAGCAAGAGAATTCTACGATGATCATTTTGCAGTAGATGAGCTGGGAAGGTTAAGAGGGAAACTAGGGGATGATGCAGATTCAATTGATGGAAAGAGTGAAAGTAGTGAAAAAGACTCGAAGGAAGATGATGATGCACTATTCACATTGAAAGATGTGGTTCATATCAGGAATAAGATTGCAAAGAGAGCCCGAGTTGCTGGTTCAATCATGCACAGGAGATTAGCAGATCTCTTTCCCAGCCCCTGGCGTCTGAATGATGTCATCCTATTCGGTGACAGATACGCTATTTCCTCTGACTACATCATCATCGCAGAGATACCTTTGCAGACTGCATTTGGATCTGGAAAGGTGGACCTGATACTGTGTGAGAGAACAATCAGCGATGACG
>JABCSP010000191.1 GCA_018238825.1 Candidatus Thorarchaeota archaeon
TCCATGTACTGATTGCATTATGAGCTCCATTCCCAACAGGATACCCATACTTGTCCTTGAGCTTGTGTTGTGTATTGCAAGCAATGCCAAGAGATGGGAGATCAAGGACACCTGTATCAATCAGGATATTTGTTATACCTGAATCAATTGCTTTTCTAATCAGTGCATCAGCAACTTCCACACGTTTTGTTGTAGAAACCATAGATGTTGCATTGAATGCTAATAGAAGCGCATTCTCAAGACCTGTTTCCTCAACGACCTCATAGAGCTCGCTTTTCGTGTCTGGTGTTAGAGAATTGAGTATGACTCTATCAAGGCACCCTGTTTCTTTAGCAAAACGAATCCCCGCACTATTTACTTCTGGAGAATCTGAGCCGTCAATTAGAAGTGGGAAATCTGTAGCATCTAACAGATATGCTAGGTACTTTTCAATAGCATCTGACGTTGATGCAACAACATCGAGCATTGTTGGAATTCCTGTCTTCTTAGTCATAACAGCAAGCATAGAGAGTATCTCTTCTGTTGCTTTCTTGTCTATCTCTCCTTTGCTTGCATCTTTTACAAGCTTGTCTTTTGAATAGAAAACGGAATTGATGAGAACTGTTGGAGTCTTCCCCGGCAAACCTCCAATTTTCACATCTCCAATCACGTAAGTTTTCTGCTCAGCTGTATATTTGAACAATGCATTCTCCTCTACCGATTTAGTTGCATGACTCATATTTAAGACCTGCATTACGTGTGTTTGAAATGTGTGGCAAAACTGTTATCGATACAGTCTTCAATGAAATTTATTTGTAGATATTAACAGAGCTTGGCAACAGGCATTATGATGAGGATTTTTAAAAATGACAGAAATTGGTGTTGCAGTTATTGGTCTGGGATTCGTAGGTGGAAAAGCACATGCTTCATCTGTAAGAAGAATCGATGGAGCTAACCTTGTTGCAGTATCTGACTTGATAGTGGATAGAGGGCAGAAATTTGTTGCCAAGTATGGTTGCAAGTTCTATCAAGATCATTTAGAGGCTGTTAAGGACCCAGATGTAGATGCAGTGATAGTGTCAGTTCCGACACCCTATCACTATCAAGTTGCAAAGGATGCTATTACGAACGGGAAACATGTTCTCTGTGAGATGCCTTTGACGACAACTGAAGAGCAGTCTATAGAATTGAAAGACCGAGCACAGGAAGCCGGGCTCATAATTATGCCTGTGTTGAACTTCAGATTCACACCTAATTTTCTCAAGGCAAAAGAACTTTTGAGTAAGCGAGTCATTGGTTCCCCCATCTCTTTCACATTTCGAGAGTTCATACCTGCAAAGGATTTAGCACTTCAATGGCCTCCCTCCTCTTGGGCTTGGGACATTGAGAAAAGTGGTGGGTTACCAGATTACACCCTGTCTGTTTGGTCAATAGACCTGATACAGTGGTTGTTCGATTCAGATATTGAAGAAGTGCATTGGGAATCCAATTTTTCTCCTATAGAAGGAGTACCTGATTTCAAGGGTTACCAGACAATTGGATGTGCACGATTAGCGGATGGTGTTGTGGGAACCTTTCAATTTGGCTCATCGGTTTCAGAGGGTATGGGTACTACCCAGCTTGAAATCTTTGGTAATAACACTAAAACACTCAGGGCTGTGTGGAATAATAAATTGGAATTACTTGGTTCTGAAAGTGAAAATCAGGAATGGTCTTTCGAATTAAAGGGACCAAGAGTATGGGGTCATCTACAGACTGATCAATACTTTGTTGATTGCATCCGTCAGAACAAAGTGCCTGAATTTGGTGTAGAGGAAGCGATAAAGGTACAGCAGATAGCAAAGAAAATGGTAATGGATTGAATGAGTTTCTGATTCTTACGTGCGCTCTTTCTTCTTCACTATTCATTCACTTAAGGTCGAATCCATGTCTTCTTAGGATTTCTAGGAGTGAATCGCCTCGTCTATCAGGATTTCTGAATTTCCGTGAGATATGTTCAGACCATGAATATTTGTCAAAACCAATAGTGTCTTCCTTGTCTCCAAGCGGCACTTTTATGCGTGATTTGATGTAGTATCCCTGCGCGATATAACCCTCATCCATTTTCTTCATGCAAATCTCAATATCCTCATCTGTGTGATGTCGGTATTCATCCTCGAATGCAGACATCTCGAGCGGAAATCTAGGGCGAATCTCAGTTTCTTCAGTTGGATCTGGATAACCCAAACTCATTCCCACAACAGGAAACACGCGTTTTGGAACATTGAAGGTTATAGCAATTTTATCTGCGCGTGCTGGTGCCATTCCATACAACACAGAACCTAAGCCCAGAGATTCAGCTGCTAGTGTTAGATTCTCTATAACCAGTACAGCGTCTTGCATACCAAGCCAGATAGTGAACATATCATCACTCCTATATTCGTGTCCACGTTTCTTCATTATCTTCTCCATTCTAGCGATATCGATAAAGAATATGAGATGAACTGGAGCAGTTGGATAGACTCCTATTCCAGCTTCTTTCATCTTCTCTTTACTACGAGTATAGATAACAGAACCGAGTTGTGCTGCGAAGGGAGCTCTGAAACCTGCCTCAAGTATCTGAGCAAGAATCTCATCCGATACGGGTTTGTCCAGGTACTTCCTTATCGATCGTCTATTATTAATGACATCAAGAACAATGTTGGATTTTCCAATGGCTGGCATGATGAAATGGTATGACCGCCACCTCAAGAGGTTTCCTAATTATTAACACTCATAGTTAAAAAAAAAAAAATCAAGCCCGACGAAATATGCATATAAAGTACAGAAGAATTAGTAATTTACATTCTGAATGTGCAGTAGGTCATATCATAACAAATCTATTGGAGAAATGATATGTTGAATAATCGACGGACTACCAGGAAATATGCGATATACTCGCTATGCTTTGTGATACTCTTTCTAGTGGCACCAATGGCCACAAACCCTGGTGACCAATTTCATTCTAATACGAATCTAGATCTCCCATACTATGATAGCATGAACTTAGCTGCAGGCAATCAGGATTATACGGATTCTAGTACATCAGATATTGATAGTTCTCCAGATATTGGGACTCACTCGAATTTTGTAAATCAGCAAGATGGTCCTGATTCAACTTATGATACTCTTCTTGAGGCTAATGCAGACCCCGCACCTACGGATTCGGAAGATGATATTGATAGTGACACCTCAGATGTGGATTCAACACCAGATGTTGGAATTGAAGGCACCTTCTCAAATGCACAAGGAACCACTCTTGATTCAAGTTACTTTGCTCTCAATGAAGAAAGTTATTCTGATGGGTATGGTGGAGAAACAGGTTCAGTTTTTGTTACGGGATCCGTTCCAGATATGGCTGACAAAGAAGCATCCTGTTTATATCAAGCAATATTCTGGAATCCTACAGATTATGTGTATGAGATTTCAAGAGTTGAGTTCAATTATACTGGTAGTTTATGGATAGGTGCTATCACACAAGGAAGCGGATATTCATCTCCAACATCTGAATGGTACCTCACGAATAATCATGTGGCATACTGGGCTGGGTCTTCACCAATCACAGCACAACCACACACTGCTTATCCATTTTTCATAAATGCAGATTCGAAAAGGGTTAACGGAGATTTCTACGTTGATATTCGCATAACTGCTAATTCTTCAACTTATTCTGAATCTTATCACACAGCGCAAGCAAACCCAGCTCGACCTGCGGCTCAACTTTGGCTGGGTTCATCGTCCCCATCTCAAATTCATACAGTTTCAACGGGAGTTCAAACAACTGTGTATGTGTCTCTTGAGGAGGCCGCAAATAGTGCGGATATTTCAATTGGAACACTAACAATTGATGTTCCCTCAGGTTTCACAGGTATCACAAGTGTGGGTGGAACAGGTTGGGACACAGCAGCGATTAATGGAAATCAAATCATAGTGAGCAATACAGCAGCCTTTAGAGGTTCCACTATCACTTATGCATTCAGTATCACTTCGCCTAGTTCTCCTGGATTGTACAAGCTTGACATTGCCTTTGATGACAGTTCCTATGCTCATCCGATTGGTAATTTTACTATTCATGTCACAGGAACCCCAACAACGACAGAAAAAATCAACCTTGAATACCAATGGACTTCTGCCACCAGTGATGATACAAATGAGGAAGTCTGTATCAATGTTGGATTCCATACTGGAACTGAGAATCTAACGGTTAACTACTGGGATGGCTTTACTTGGAATGTTCTGGGAACAATCTCTACAACTGGATGGACCAACCTGACAGCAACAGGTCTTTCTTCTTCAACTTATACAATACAGTTAGTTGGAAGTTCAGAATCAAGTGATAGCAGTAAAGATACATGGAATATTGATTTGATTACACTTCACACATGGTCTCTACAGACTTACAACTATAAACTGGACCTTGAGATTCAATGGTCTACTGCTAACTATACACAAGATTACGAAGAGCTGTGCATCTATGCTGGAAATCTCGATACTGAGAGTATAAGAATTGACATTTGGAATGGTGCTGATTGGACAAACATTGCAACTGATTTGAATGCGAATTCATGGAATAATATTAGCATCGGAACTTGGCTAACCTCCGCAACACTAACAATTAGATTTAGAGGAGACCTCGAAGTTGGTGATACAACTCAGTCCTCTTGGGAGATTGATTGTAGTCTTTTACATACTTGGGATAACGAAGTCCCCACCAATTCTGCTACTCCAGTTATTTCGAATCTAGATGATGCAACTTTCCTCTATGCAGAATATCGTCAATACAATTTAACAGCTCAAGTAACTGATCTAGACGGATACGCTGAAATCGATTACGTTGAGTTGACTCTAACTTCAAATGACCGGGGTACAGAGTACTGGTCAATACGATATGATGAAGATACAGACTCGTTCACTGAGCAGTCTGACCCCAGCGATTACATTACATTGGATATTGGTTCATCAAGCGCAGTAGAGGTCGGTAACACTATCGATGCCGCATTCATCATTACAGTGAATTGGAATCATCCCGATGTTG